>NZ_DDBA01000052.1:0-19866 GCF_002333005.1 Empedobacter sp. UBA2044 | reverse complement strand
TAATCTACTTTTTTATTTTTTCAAAAATCTCCTTCAATTTCAATTCTTCATTTTCCCAACAAAGTTCGTTTGCAGCATTTGCAAGATTTTCTTGGTAACTTCTTTTTCCTTCGTCTAAGATTTCTTGTAGTTTTTCAGCCAAATGTTTTGGATAGTGGTTGTCAATCACTTTTCCAACTTTATACTCTTCGACTATTTTTTTTATTTCTGGTAAATTTGTTGCTAAAATTGGTACTCTAGCTTGAATAAAGTCAAATAATTTATTCGGTAGAGCGTAGCGATAGCTTAATCCTAAATCTTCTTCCATACTCATTCCTACATCAGCTAAAGGTGTTATAGTTTTTAAAGTTTTTGGGGGAATATTTCCTAAAAAATGAATGCGATTAGTTAAGTCTAAATCTTTTACCAATTGTTCGTATTCAGTTTTTTTAGGCCCTTCGCCAGCAATCCAAAATTGACAATTATCAATGTGTTTGAACGCTTCAATCATTCTGTCAATTCCTCGACTCATGTTAATTGCGCCTTGATACAATAATATTTTATCGTTTGTTGGATTTTCGGGTAAGCGAAAGAAAATTAAATCTTGTTTATCGTTAAGTTTTGTTCGGTTGGGAACATTTCTAATCACAGCCGGATTAGCACCATATTCCTTGCGAAACCAATTGGCATATCCATCACTTACGGTATAAAAATACTTGATTTTTGGAACAAGAGAACGTTCTAAAGTTTTCCAAACTTTTTTTGTTTTAGGACGATTGTGTAATGATGGCAATTCTGAATAAATTTCGTGACTATCAAAAACTAAAGGAATTTTTTTGATTTTACTTACCAAATAAAAAGGAAGTAAGCTATCTAAATCATTCGCTAGTAAAATAGTTTGTTTATCCGCTTTTTTAAGTAAAGTGAAAAATAATTTGTAATTGAATTCAGCATACTTTTTCATTGTTGATTGATTCTTTTGTTCCATCAAAAATGTCTTGTACGGTTTATTCAATTTCGGTCTACCGTTTATAGTCGCGCCAATCAATTCTACATCGTATCCAAATTTTAACAAAGAATGGCAAACTTTATCTAATCTTTGATCCGTTTCAATATTATTTAGTACAGCAGATAGGATTTTCAATTTTATGGTTTTTGAAGATTATTTTCCAGGTTTGAAGATGATATAATACGCCTGAACTAAAAATAAAATCGCATTTGGAATAAGGACTGGCCAAGCCTCGATCATAGCAGCATAAATTACAAAACATACACAACCAATTGCATTGATAATGCGGATAATTGTAATCTTCGAAAAAAAGAATGCTAGTACAATAAAGACTGAAGCAAGATAGCCAAAAATATCAGCTATACCAATGTTAGATAAAAAATCCATAAAACGATAAATAAGAATGATAAAGTATAGGCAAAATTATGAAAAATAAGTCGATAACTTTGTGTAAATTTGCACAATGATAGAAACTTTATCAAAGATAAAACACAAAGATTCGCCAAACTTCTTTTTACTTGCTGGTCCATGTGCCATCGAAAGTGAAGATATGGCTTTGAGAATTGCTGAAAAAGTAGTAACAATTACTGATAAATTAGAGATTCCTTATGTTTTTAAAGGATCTTTCAAAAAAGCAAATCGTTCTCGTATTGATAGTTTTACAGGGATTGGAGATGAAAAAGCATTGAAAATTATTCAAAAAGTTGGAGAAACTTTTGATGTTCCAACAACTACAGATATTCACGAACCTTTTCATGCAGAAATGGCGGCGGCTTATGTAGATGTGCTACAAATTCCTGCTTTCTTGGTTCGTCAAACCGATTTAGTGGTTGCAGCTGCACAAACTGGAAAACATGTTACGTTGAAAAAAGGTCAATTTCTTTCGCCAGAAGCAATGAAATTTCCTGTAGAAAAAGTAACAGATTCTGGTAATAATAATGTAGCAATTATCGAGCGTGGAACAATGTTAGGTTACGGAGATTTAGTGGTAGATTATCGTGGAATTCCTGTGATGCAAAATTATGCACCAGTTATTTTAGATATCACACATTCTTTACAACAACCAAATCAGGCTTCAGGTGTAACAGGAGGAAAGCCAGAATTAATCGAAACGATTGCTAAAGCTGGAATTGCTGTTGGTGCTGATGGTATTTTTATCGAAACGCATCCAGATCCTAAAAATGCAAAAAGTGACGGTGCAAACATGTTACAATTAGATTTGTTAGAAGACTTATTAACTAAATTAGTTAGAGTTCGTCAGGCAATTCTATAAAAATAATTTTTAAAGAAAATTTATTAAATAATACTTAGTCAAGTTGATTAAGTATTTTTAATTTTTTTAGATAATGGATAATTTAATTCAGAAATATAATATTCCAGGACCTCGTTACACAAGTTATCCAACTGTTCCGTTTTGGGACAATGATGATTTTACTAAACAAGGTTGGATTGAAACTTTTCAACGATCTTTCGATGAAAGTAATGTAGAAGAAGGAATATCAATTTATATTCATTTACCTTATTGCGAGTCGTTGTGTACGTTTTGTGCATGTAACAAACGTATTACGAAACAACATTCGGTAGAAGTTCCGTATATTGATACAGTTTTGAAAGAATGGAGATTATATGTGGATTTATTTTCATCTCGACCAAAAATTAAAGAAATTCATTTAGGAGGAGGAACACCAACGTTTTTTTCTCCAGAAAATTTGAAGAAATTAATTGATGGTATTTTTGAATATGCGGATGTAGCTGAAGGACACGAATTTAGTTTAGAAGGTCATCCAAATAACACAACAAGAGAACATTTACAGGCTTTATACGATTTAGGTTTTAGACGTATTTCGTATGGTGTACAAGATTATGATCTGAAAGTTCAGGAAGCGATCAATCGTGTTCAACCTTTCGAGAATGTGAAAAGAGCAACCGAAGAAGCGCGCGAAATTGGTTTTACATCGATTTCTCACGATTTGATTTTTGGTCTTCCACATCAAACAATGGAAGGAATGATGGAAACTATTAATTTGACAAAAGAATTAAATCCAGATCGTATTTCGTTTTACAGTTATGCGCATGTGCCGTGGATAAAAGGTGTTGGACAACGTGGTTTTCAGGACGATGATTTGCCTTCACCAGAATTGAAACGTGCATTATATGAAGAAGGAAAGAAAATGTTCGAGGAAATGAACTATTTCGAAGTTGGAATGGATCATTTTGCCTTAGAACAAGACTCGATGTATCAATCGATGAAAAACCATACATTACATCGTAATTTTATGGGATATTCTTCTTCGAAAACACAATTAATGGTTGGTTTAGGAGTTTCTTCTATCAGTGATTCTTGGTATAGTTTTGCACAAAACGAGAAGACAGTAGAAGAGTACGAAAAATCAATCAATAACGGAGAATTATCCGTTTTCAAAGGACATATATTATCAGAAGAAGATTTGATTATGCGTCGTCATATTCTAAATTTAATGTGTAATTTAGAAACTTCTTGGGCTGATGATAACATGAAATTTGATGATGTAGATCGTATCAAAACTATGTTACAAGATATGGTTGACGATAATTTGATTGAATTTGTAGAAAATGGTTTGATCGTAAAAGAAGAAGGACGTCCATACGTTCGAAATGTGTGTATGACATTCGATAAGAGAATGATAGATAACGAGCCAGAAACACGCATTTTCTCAATGACAATCTAATAAAATAGATAAATGTTTTAAACTTTATCAAAAAAAGTATATATTTGAATATCTCAAACAATGAAAGAAATAGAAATTCACGGTAAAAAATTTATTCCGTACATCGCTTTTGAAGAAATAGAACACGCCATCAAAAATATGGCAAACGAAGTTTACGAAGAATACAAAGACGAAAGACCGATTTTTGTTGGTGTATTAAACGGAGTTGTAATGTTCTTCAGCGATTTCTTAAAACAATATCAAGGAGAATGTGAGATTTCGTTCTTGAAATTAAAATCTTACGAAGGAACAGAATCAACAGGGAAAATTACTATTGAGATGGATATTCCGATGAATGTTGAAGGACGTCACGTAATTATTTTAGAAGATATTGTAGATACAGGTAATACGTTAGTAGAGTTGCACCGAATCTTGAAAGAGAAAAAGGTAAAATCATTAAAAGTAGCAACTTTATTATTTAAGCCAGATGCTTACAAAAAAGATTTAAAAGTAGATTTAGTAGGAATTTCTATTCCTGATAAATTTGTAGTAGGTTATGGATTAGATTTTGACGGATTAGGAAGAAATTTACCAGATATTTATCAAATAAAACATTAAAACAAAATGCTAAACATTGTATTGTTCGGACCTCCTGGCAGTGGTAAAGGAACACAAGCTAAATTTTTAGAAGAAAAGTACCAAACTCCTCAAATTTCTACTGGAGACTTATTTCGTTTCAACCTTAAAAATGAAACAGAATTAGGCGCTCTTGTGAAATCTTACATGGACAAGGGACAATTAGTTCCAGATGAGGTAACAACAAATATGTTGGTTGATCATTTAGATAACAATCCAAATGCGCAAGGATACATTTTTGATGGATATCCACGTACAACATCTCAAGCAGAAGCTTTAGATAAAATCTTAGCAGATAAATACGAAAGCGAAGTTTCGATTACATTAGCATTAGTTGTGGATGACGAAATTTTGGTTCAACGTTTATTAGAACGCGGAAAAACTTCTGGTCGTGCTGATGATGTGGACGAAAAAATTATCCGTGATCGTATTACAGAATATTACGAGAAAACTGCAATTGTAGCAGAACACTACAAAGCGCAAGGAAAATGGGTTGAGATTGATGGAGTAGGTTCTATTGAAGATATTACCGAAAAATTGAACGCAGCAATTAAAGAAGTTTTATAAGAACAACTTTTACATAATACTAAAAATGCTCCTTTTAATTAAAGGAGCATTTTTTTATTATTATCATTTCTGAATGTAGCTTTTTGTGAAATGAAGAACCGACATCAGAATGACTTTTCTATTTTCCTTCAACCAAGCCTTTACAAATGTTTTTTACAACAGCAGGACCTTCATAAATAAAACCTGTATAAACTTGTAACAAACTTGCACCAGCTTCCAGTTTTTCTTTAGCATCTTCGGCTGTATGAATTCCGCCAACTCCAATGATAGGAAATGCTTTGTTCGATTTTTCAGAAAGATAACGAATCACTTCTGTTGAACGATTTTTAAGTGGTTTTCCCGAAACTCCACCAGTTTCTTTTACAATTTCTGGATCAGATTTTAATCCTTCTCTTGAAATGGTTGTATTTGTAGCAATCACTCCAGCAATTTTAGATTCTAATACAATATCTATAATATCGTCCAATTGAGAATCTGTTAAATCTGGTGCGATTTTAAGTAAAATTGGTTTCGGTTTTTCGTTTTGATTATTGTATTGTTGCAAATAATTAAGAATGTACAATAAAGGTTCTTTTTCTTGTAAATCGCGTAATCCAGGTGTGTTTGGAGAACTTACATTGACTACAAAATAATCAACATAATCAAACAATGCATTGAAACATTTGATGTAATCGTCAACAGCATCTTCATTTGGTGTCAATTTGTTTTTACCAATATTTCCGCCAATAATATAGTTTTCACGATTTTTTAATTCTCTAATTTTCGAAACAGCAAAATCAACACCTTTGTTATTAAATCCCATTCGGTTGATAATCGCTTCATCTTCTACCAAACGAAACATACGCGGCGCATCATTCCCTGGTTGAGGTTTTGGTGTAACGGTTCCAATTTCGATAAAGCCAAATCCGAAGTGGTTCAATTCTTCAATATATTCAGCATTTTTATCAAAACCAGCAGCTAAACCAATTGGATTTTTGAATTTAATTCCAAAAACTTCTCGTTCTAAACTTGGATGATTGTATTGATAAAATTTATCTAATAATTTTCCAACTCCAGGAAATGCAGCATAATTTTTTAGATTTCGCGTAACGAAATGATGCGCATCTTCGGGTTGTAATTGAAATAAAATGTTTTTGAATTGTTTGTACATGCTACAAAATTAATCAATCCTATTCATTATAAAAATATGTTTTGATTACTTATTTTTTGTGATTGATTGTATTGTGCTAATTGGAGAAATTTCAACAGTTTTTTGACCTTTTCCAACTTAAAAATAGTAGAGACTATTGGTATTGATAAGGTAGATTTCTTTTTTCTCACCAGAATTGAAAGTTAAGGTTTGTCCATATTTTTCGAATTTTAAATCTCCATTTTTTATTCGTTTTGATAAAAAATTACCACCACCAATTCCAAAACCTAAAAAGAAACAAATCAGCATAACAAAAAAGAATTCAATTGAATTTTGATTAATTTTCTTAGTGAATTCTTCATTCGTGAGGTTATCAGTTTCTTTAATCTTATAATATTTCTTAATGAATTTTTTCTCTGGATGTTTCAATGAATACTGTTTAAAACTATAAAGTAGAAAAATAAGAAGAATAAAAAAGATTAGTAGGAAAGGATGTGCGGTAATTTCAGAAATTGGACTTATTAAGATATCCATAATGCTCGAAAATTTCAGAATATTAATATCCAATTGATAGTAAAAAATAGATTCTTTAATAATTCCCATGATGACTAAATAAATATAACCAAAAGGAAGTAATCGTTGTAAATGTTCGTTATTCATACTATTGAATCTATTTTTGGCGCGATTTTATTTCTTTGTTAATCATAGAAAGCCTTATGACCAAAGGCATCAAAGTAGTTGAAGTTCTGCAAGCAACGGCAATTAATGCATAATTTTTTGATTTTATTGCTGAATATACCAAGAAGATAGAAATCAAAAACATCAAACATCCAAAAGTAATTACCATTGTTTTGGTTTGTTTTTGCTTTTTCAGAAGTTAGTCATCAGTATATTCGGACAAATTTTTTTAGTATTCATGATAGTGTGTTAATTAATTGAATAAATATAAATAAAAATCTGAGTCATTATAAATTATTCATTCAAAATAGATAATACAAGATTTTAATAAACAAATTAGAAATTGTACTTTTGCAGACTAATTAAAAGAGAAAAATTATGCAATCAAATTTTGTTGACTACGTAAAAATAAATTGTAGAGCCGGACATGGAGGTGCGGGTTCAGCAAGTTTGCATCGCGAAAAATATATTGACAAAGGTGGACCAGATGGTGGAGATGGTGGACGTGGAGGAAATATCACGCTTCTTGGAAACTCAAATCTTTGGACCTTGTTAGAATTTCGATTCAAAAGACATTTCCGTGCGCAAAACGGTGGACGTGGAGGTAAATCTCGTTCTACTGGTGCTGACGGTGAAGATATTATTTTGGAAGTTCCGATCGGAACAATTGCCAAAGATGACGAAGGAAATATTATTGGCGAAGTAACAGAAAATGGGCAAGAATTAATTATTGCGCAAGGAGGAAAAGGGGGGCTAGGAAACTGGCATTTCCGTTCTGCAACGCGTCAAACGCCTCGTTATGCACAGCCAGGTTTGGATGGTGACGAGCGTCAAGTTACATTGGAGTTGAAAATTTTGGCAGATGTTGGTTTAGTTGGTTTTCCAAATGCAGGAAAATCTACTTTATTATCAGCTGTTTCGGCTGCTAAACCAAAAATTGCAGATTACGCATTTACAACGTTAACACCTAACTTGGGAATTGTAGAATACCGTAATCATCAGTCATTTATTATGGCAGATATTCCTGGAATTATCAAAGGTGCGGCAGAAGGAAAAGGTCTTGGACATCGTTTCTTGCGTCATATTGAGCGTAATTCTAACTTATTATTTTTAATTCCTGCCGATACAGAAGATTATAAAAAAGAATATGAAATTCTGTTGAATGAATTGAAAAAATTCAATCCTGAATTGTTAGATAAAGAACGAATTTTAGCTATTTCTAAGTCAGATATGTTAGATGATGAATTGGAAGCTGAGATTAAAGCACAATTACCAACTGATATTGATACGATATTTATTTCGTCTGTTTCTGGAAAAGGAATCACAGAATTGAAAGATTTATTGTGGAAAAAACTACACGAATAACTAATTATTAAAGATAAAGACAAATGTTTAGAAATTTTGGAGACATCATGGGAATGATGGGAAAAATCAATTCATTTAAAGATAAATTTTCTGATTTGGAAAATGAATTAGATGGAGAAATTTTTACAACGACTTCTAACGATGGAAAAGTAAAAATTACAATGTCTAAATTAGCAACAATAAAAGATATTGAACTTGCTGAAGGAATGGAAAAAGAAGAAATTGAAGATTTGTTAGTGATGACGTTAAACAAAGCGTTGGAACAAGTAAAAACAGAAGCAATTGACAGAGCGAAAAAAACAGCTCAAGAAAATTTACCAAACATTCCTGGAATGCCTTTCTAAGAAGAATTTGAAAAAATAAAACCCCCTGAAAATTAATTTTCAGGGGTTTTTGTTTGATAATTTGGTTCAATATTTTTATCATCTTTCTCATCCAAAGATTCAAGATATTCTGCTTTCAAACGTTCTTGTTCTTGGTAAATATCCCATAAACGCTCGGCTTGTGGATCATAATAATTTTCTTGATCCCATTTCGGAACTTCTTTTTGTGGACCAATATTTCTAAACAAATAAGCAAAAAATGCACCCGAAATAAATCCACTTAAATGTCCTTCCCAAGAAATAGAATTACTACTTGTATCTGTTTTTAATTGTGGTAAAATTTCTTGAGGAACCATTCCCCAAATCATTCCGCCGTATAATAAAATAATGATTAATGAAATCGCCATTAAACCGCGTTCTTTTCTAATAATTCCACTGAAAAATATGAACGAAGCCAATAAATAAACGATAGAACTTGCTCCGATATGGCAACTTACATTATCATCTAAAAAAGGAGGATTTCCAATCATCCAAAGAATAATTCCTGATAAAATCCAACCAAAAAAAATAACATAATAAGCTAATCTATCGTACATCAATAGTGCGATAAAGCTAAGAAATGCTAACGGAAAGGTATTACTGATAATGTGTTTCCAACCCGAATGAAATAAAGGTGAGAGCAGAATTCCTTTCAATCCTACGAAAGTTCTCGGAATAACGCCGTAACAACCGTTTAAATTGTATCCGTTTTGTTGGAACAAAAAGATAATCCACATTGGTATAAGCAGTAGCAGAGGAATTATAATAGTTTTCTTCGGAAAAGGATAACTCATAAAATTGGTTTTGAAAACATCATTCAATCTTTATTCCTTTCCAGAAAATCTGCCAATTTTGGTCAAATTAAGTTTAATAGCGTTTTATTAATTCTCTCGCAAGCAATTTCCAATCTGTCCATTTCACGCCTAATTGATGATTTTGAACAGCAATTTTATGTTGGTAATTCAAATGCTTAATCACTTCCTTATAAGCTTTTATCAAATTAAAATTCGGATCATAAATATGAGTTGCTTCAGAATTTGCACCATTAATTTCAAGTATGACAAAATTTCCGTTCTGAAAATCTTCTAAACTTTTTGCTTTCAAATCGATACGACCATAATAAAAACCATCAATTTTTTGTGCGATTTGATCTATAGTTTCTTCTAATTTAGACGTTTTTAGAGAAGATCCATCTAAAAAAGTTGTTCCTCGACTATGATTTCCTATTGGTTCAACCAATAATTTTTCATCTTTTTGAAGAACTGAATTTAGTTCGTTTTGTAAACGTTTAAACAAATACTCTTTTCGGTAAAAAGCTCTTAAATTTTGTTCAATTAATTCTTTCAAAGTTGATTTTCCATCACCCGTAAACGTCAAAAAATCTTTTGCTGTTATCGACAGTATTTTACCATTTTTTTCTTTTGGTAATCTAACATAGAAAACACCAAACTCAAAGTTTGATTGAATATATTCTTGTAAAATTAAATCTCGATTATTTTGCTCTAAATAATTTTTCCAATCAATTTCATTTCTGATTAATTCTACACCAATTCCACGTTCACCAAGATTTGGTTTTGCAATAAAGGGAAAATTAAACGGAATTTCTTGTGTTGTAAATTCATCAAAAAAAATGGTTTTTGGCTTATAATTTTTATCAATTTGATTGAGTAAATCAATTTTAGAATAATCAATAAATCCGCCCCATTTCATTGTAGGATTTGCCGAGCAAAAGTAAGCTGGAGCGCCTGTTTGAAAGATTTTATAAATGTACCAAGGTGTCAATGGCGCATAAAATAACCAGAATGGCCAAAATTCGTATCGTGTCCATTTTGTTATTTTCGGATTCATTTTTCTTGATTTTGAAAAGCAATTGTAGAAGATGCAATTCCAAAATTTTGTGGAATTTTAATCGTTGAAAAATGAGTTTCGATCGCAATTTTAATCAACGCAAAATGATGAATGCTATGATCAAAACAATACATTAATTCGCGATAATTTGTGGTATTAATTGTGAAATTCTCTCCGTAATAATTCTGTTTTAGCTGAATTGTTTTTTCTAAATCTAAACGTTCTATTTGTGATTTTAGATGATTCAGCGTATTCAAACTTTCAACAACCGAATTTTCTAAAGCACGATTTCGCTCTCTATCATCATAACAAATACAATTGTTTTTTTGCGCTTGTAAAAAGCACGAATAAAACTCGATAATATGACGAAAATGTTGACCAACAGAAGCACCAGAAATGATTTCTAATTCCTTTTGAAAAGACAGATCGTCAAATTGCAAAAGAATCGATTTCATTTCATCAAAGGAATGCGCTATAGTTTTCTGAATACTCATAATTCTTTGCAAAGATAAATTTTTACATTTGAACTAAATTGAAAAATGAGATGTGTATAATCAGTTTTTACAGAAATGAGGATGAATTTGTGTTGACGCACAACCGAGATGAGGAAATAAATCGTTCTTCTTCTAAAGAGATTGTGGAGCAAAAGCGTTTTGATAAAACTTATTTTTCGCCTGTAGATGAGCGCGCAAATGGAACTTGGATTTTTTATTCGGAACAATATGTTGCGTGTATTTTGAATGGAGGAATCGAAAAACCAATGCATTTCAAAGAAAAATACAGAGAAAGTAGAGGAATTATCTTATTAGATTTATTGAAATATAATTCTGTAAATGAGTTTATTAATTCGGAAAATTTGTCAGGAATCGCACCTTTTACAATTTTTGTTTTTGAAAGACTAACTAAAAATGCTTACCTTTTGTTTTGGAATGAAAATAAACTGAGCGTAAAAGATATTTCGCAAGAAAAAATTGTGACATGGTGTTCGTCGACATTGTACAGTCCTGAAAGAAGAAATGAAATTGATGAAATTTTTAATCAAAATAATGATTTAAAATCCGAAGAAATTTTAGAACTTCACGATGATTTGAAAATGAAAAAAGGTGATTTGTACGATTTTTTAGCAACGACATCTATCTCTCAAATTATTATGAATTCTTTAAGAATTGATATGAAATATTGTCAGCTATTTTGAAATTAATAGACAATAATTCGTTATTTTAAGGAATCATCAAATCATTTCGGACATAGGCATAATTTATGCTATAGTCTATCAGAATAATTATATTTGTTAAAGACAGCTTAAATAATAAAATGAACGATAATTTCTCACAACAAGTAAAAGACGTTATTTCTTATAGTAAGGAAGAAGCGTTGAGATTAGGCCACGACCAAATAGGAACGGAACACCTTCTGTTGGGGATTATTCGCGACGGTGAAGGGAAAGCCATTTCTGTCTTAGAAGCATTGAATGTCGATTTAGACGAAATGCGTCAAAAAATAGAAAAGCTAAACCCAGCAAAAGAAACTCCAGGTAATAATATAAAAAATTTGAGTTTGACAAAACAAGCTGAAAGAGCGTTGAAAACAACATTCTTAGAAGCAAAATTGTTTAAAAGTCCGACTGTAAATACAATTCACTTATTATTGTGTATTCTTCGTAATGAAAACGATCCGATTACAAAATTGATGAATAAGTTGGATATTGATTACAATACAGTAAAGGAGGAATTCAAATTTCAATTTCAAGATGAGGAAATTCAATCTCCTCGTGCAGAAAATCCATCTTTTGATGGAGGTGATTCTGATAACGATTTTGAGCGTGCATCTACAAGTAAACCTACTTCGAAAAGTAAAACACCAGTTTTAGATAATTTCGGACGAGATTTGACAGCGATTGCGCAAGAAGGAAAATTAGATCCTGTAGTTGGACGCGAAAAAGAAATAGAACGTGTTTCGCAAATTCTTTCTCGTCGTAAAAAGAACAATCCATTGTTAATTGGAGAGCCAGGTGTTGGTAAATCTGCAATTGCAGAAGGTTTAGCGTTAAGAATTGTACAACGTAAAGTTTCGCGCGTATTGTTCAACAAACGTGTGGTAACATTAGATTTAGCATCATTAGTTGCTGGAACTAAATATCGTGGACAATTTGAAGAGCGTATGAAAGCAATCATGAATGAATTAGAGAAAAATGATGATATTATTCTTTTCATTGATGAGTTACATACAATTGTTGGAGCAGGAGGAGCTACGGGTTCTTTAGACGCTTCTAACATGTTCAAACCTGCTTTGGCGCGTGGTGAATTACAATGTATTGGAGCAACAACGTTGGACGAATATCGTCAATATATTGAAAAAGATGGTGCATTAGTTCGTCGTTTTCAAAATGTGATGGTTGAACCAACAACTCCAGAAGAAACATTACAGATTTTACATAATATCAAAGATAAGTATGAAGCGCATCATAATGTAAATTATACAGATGAAGCGTTGCAAGCTTGTGTAAATTTGACAACACGTTATATTACAGATCGTTTCTTGCCAGATAAAGCGATTGATGCTTTAGATGAAGCGGGTTCTCGCGTGCATATCAAGAATATAAAAGTTCCTCAAGAAATTTTAGATCTTGAAGCAAAATTAGAAGAAGTTCGCGAAGAGAAAACGAAAGTTGTAAAATCTCAAAAATACGAAGAAGCTGCTCGTTTACGTGATTCAGAGAAACAAATAGAAAGTGATTTGAAACGTGAGCAAGCAAAATGGGTACAAGAATCGAAAGAGAATCGTGAAACAGTTACAGAAGAAAATGTAGCGGAAGTTGTTTCGTTGATGTCTGGCGTTCCTGTACATCGTGTAGCTGAAAAAGAATTGAAAAAATTGGCTCAGATGAATGAGTTAATGAAAGGAAAAGTAATTGGTCAAGATGAAGCGGTAACGAAAGTTGTAAAAGCAATTCAACGTAATCGTGCAGGATTGAAAGATCCGAACAAACCAATTGGTTCATTCATTTTTTTAGGAACTACGGGTGTTGGTAAAACACAATTAGCGAAAGTTTTGGCGAAAGAAATCTTTGATTCGAATGATGCGTTAATTCGTATCGATATGTCAGAATACATGGAGAAATTTGCCGTTTCTCGCTTAGTTGGAGCACCTCCGGGCTACGTTGGTTACGAAGAAGGTGGACAATTGACAGAAGCAGTTCGTCGTAAACCATATGCGGTAATTTTGTTAGATGAGATTGAGAAAGCGCATCCAGATGTATTCAATATCTTGTTACAAATTTTGGATGATGGTCATGTAACAGATAGTTTAGGTCGTAAAGTTGATTTCCGTAATACGATTATCATTTTAACGTCTAACATTGGTACAAGACAATTGAAAGAGTTTGGGGATGGTGTTGGATTTGGAACTTCATCTAAGAAAGATTCTGCTGATGAACGCGCAAAATCAACAATTGAAACAGCTTTAAAACGTGCTTTCGCGCCAGAATTTTTGAATCGTATTGATGATATTATTTTCTTTAATTCATTGACAAAAGAAGACATCATGAAAATCATCGATATTGAATTAGCAAGTTTAATCGAGCGTTTAATAGCTTTGAATTATCATATTGAATTAACAGAGGAAGCGAAGAATTTTATCGCAGACAAAGGATTTGATAAAGATTATGGAGCTCGTCCGTTGAAACGTGCTATTCAGAAATACATCGAAGATCCAATGGCAGAAGAAATTATCAATGCTGTAATTAGTGAAGGAGATGAATTAACTCTTGATTTAAATGAAGCAAAAGATGGTGTTAAAATTTCTGTAAAAGGAAAAACGAAAGAAGAAAAATCAGAATAATTTCTAAGTTTCTATAATAGAAAGGCTTGAACATTTTTGTTCAAGCCTTTTTTATTTCGGTAACTTTTGCCGTACATTTGCGCTCAGCAAGCCACTTTGTCGCTTCATGTATGTGAAGAGGAAAGTCCGGGCTCCAAAGAGTAAGCATAGCGGGTAACGCCCGTCCGTCGAGAGGCGAGGACAAGTGCAACAGAAAGTATGTACAGTTCGGCTGTAGTGAAACCAGGTAAACTCTATGCGGAGCAATGCCATGTATACCAGCAGTTAAGAGCTACTCGTTCGTTGCTGGGGGGTAGGCAGATTGATATTTTAGGTAACTAAAATACTAGATAAATGACAAAGCATCTTGATTTATTAAGGTGACAGAACCCGGCTTATCGGCTTGCTTTTTTCTATTTTTTGAAGTAAAGACTAAATAATTCTGAAGTATTAGAACAGTTGTTCTTTTTCAAAATATTTCTTCGATGCGTGTCAATAGTATGTTTACTTAAATCTATAGCGTTTGCTATATCCTGACTTGTGTAGCCTTTAATCAGAAATTCGATAATCTCCGTTTCTTTTTTTGTAAGTTGTAAAGATGAATTTGTTTTTGAATTAAGAAGATTATTCAATCCATCTTTGATGTTGTAAATATGCATAATAGGCTTTCCTCCAACCTTTATTTGTGTGATGTCAGTCGCTAAACAAAAAACTCGATTTGGTAAAAAATTTTTACTTAATTCGTAAAAGAAATGTTGCAAATGAATTTGATGAATTTCTCCTTTTTTATCTATCACACGAAAATCATAAGTAAATTTATAATTCATTCTTTCTTCAGGGACAATTTCCATACTAAAATTTGCAATTCGTTGCTGAATATCAATCACATGTTGCAAATCATCGGGATGTACCATTTGAACACATAATTCAGCTGTATATTCGTCAGGAAGATAACCCAAAATATCTTCGCATTGAGGAGAAACATATTCGAATGTTGCAGAATTAGGATTGATGAAATACATAAAAGATTCACCAAGAGCAAGACTTCTTAAAGTTTGTAAATAATCATTAATCGATTGAAAACTCTCATTTTTTTCGTTTAAGGTTCTACGATCTGTATTTTCACTCCATAGTTTTTTTACAATACTTGCATATTCAGTAATAGATTTTTGATTTGCTTTTTTCATATGCTTACAAGTAAAAGTTAATAAAATACCATTAAATGAGTATTTTTTAAGTTAGTAATATAAACTAATTTTGCAAAATATATATAGGATTAAAGCAGTTTTGCTTTTTCAACCAACCTATTTTATATTTAACCTATAAAAAAAGGAGCTAAATTTTTTAGCTCCTTTTTAATATTATGATGGAATTAAAGTAAAGATTTTACTTTCTCGATTACAGCAGTAGAATCGATTCCATATTTTTTCATTAAATCTGAAGGTGTTCCAGATTCACCGAATTTATCATTAACCGCAACAAAAGCTTGTTTTGTTGGTAATTTTTGAGCTAAAACTCTTGCAACAGATTCACCTAAACCACCTAAAATATTATGTTCTTCAGCTGTTACAATTTTTCCTGTTTTCTTTACAGAGTTTAAGATAATTTCTTCATCCAATGGTTTGATTGTATGAATATTGATCACCTCACAAGAAATTCCTTCTTTTTCTAACTCAGCAGCAGCAACCAAAGATTCCCAAACTAAGTGACCTGTCGCAACAATTGTTACATCAGAACCTTCGTTCATTAAGATACCTTTACCAATTTCAAATTTTTGGTCAGCTGGTGTGAAAACTGGAACAGCAGGACGACCGAAACGTAAGTAAACAGGACCTTCATATTCAGCTGCAGCAATTGTAGCCGCTTTAGTTTGATTGTAATCGCAAGGATTTATAACCACCATTCCTGGTAACATTTTCATCAAACCAATATCTTCTAATGTTTGGTGAGTTGCACCATCTTCTCCTAATGTTAAACCAGCGTGCGATGCAGCGATTTTTACATTTTTGTTAGAGTAAGCGATAGATTGACGAATTTGATCGTACACACGAGCTGTAGAAAACTCAGCGAAAGTTCCTGTGAAAGGAATTTTACCTCCAATTGTCAAACCTGCAGCAATTCCCATCATGTTTGCTTCTGCAATACCAATTTGGAAAAAACGCTCTGGATTTTCTTTGATAAATTGATCCATTTTTAATGAACCAATCAAGTCAGCACACAATGCAACAACGTTAGGATTTGTTCTTCCTAACTCTGTCAATCCGTCTCCGAATCCACTACGTGTATCTTTTTTTTCTGTGTATGTTAAGTCTATCATTGTTTTTGTTTTTTGTATTCGTTTTTGTATTTTTCTACTTCTGTTTTTTCATCAAATTGATAAATAAAATCATTTGGCGAAACATTAATTTCTTCTTCCTCTTCAGCGCTCTTTTTGATCCATTTTTCTAAGGTTTCAACATTTTCTAACACAATATTTTGTTCAACTCTATAAATCAAGCCTTTCAAATTTAGTTCAGAATTGATAAACGGAACGGTGTTGATGTTAGAATTTGTATCGATGCAAATTTCTGTACCATTGTCGTTGTCATTATCTTTTCTGAAAATGTTATACACTTCACATTGTTTATTTAGAATCGTTTCTTTTTGACCAGTTCTATTCGCAACATAACTATTTCCGATTGCGGAATTTGTTAAACTTGGATTATTAGTCGCTAAAAAAGAATTTCCTAATAAATCTTTTGTGCCTTCGAAATCAATTTTAAAAACCTTCGGATTTTCTTCTTCGCTGTAAACAGAATACATATTGTCGTTTACTTTTAATGAAGCGAAGTTTCCCATCGGTGTTCGCGTAATCATCAAATGTGCTTTGTAATCTTTGGTTGATAAAATGTCCAAAAAATCTGAATAGAAATCACTTTTGATACGATATTGAATAACGTTTTCGAATTTATACGATTGCATTTGAGCGAAAGTTAAACATGTAAAAAGCGTTAATATAAAACTGATTGATTTTTTCATTATCGAATTGATTTGATAAGTATTAATCCAAAGAATTCAAGAAAGTAGTTAACTTATCTTTGTCTTCTTTTTTCAGTTTATCATATTTGTTATTGATTTCTAAAACACTTTTTCTTATTGCATCAATTGTTCCCGAAAGAGCAACACTTCCGCTTTGATAAATGTACATATCGCACACTTGTCCTGCGTAATTGTAAACCAAATTTCCTAAATCTTTATCTGTAAAAGTCGGAATTTTAGCTTTCAAATTTTTGCAATGTTCTGGTGCAACTTTCATGAAATCTTGAATGTCTGGATTGTCGATTGCCAAATCGATTTTGCTAATATCTGTCGTTTTGTAAGCAGATGTATAAGGATCATAATATTCGGCTAAACTAACTTCTGTTGCAGCAACAGCAGAATCTACTGCTACAGCCGCTTCATCATAATCTGTTGAAACTTCTGTTAATTTAAACTTTTTAGCATCATCGAAATACGTTTTGAAAAGGTTATTTAATTCTTTTACTTCGCTTTTGTTTGCTAATTTATTCTTTTTGAATTGTTTTACCAATTGATTTGTAGAACCTTGCGCAGTTGCCAAAGCTTTAGAACGCTCTATATCAGGATTTCCATCATAATCACTATCATTATAAATCAAGCTATAATTTAATGAAGCAACAGTTCCAAAAAGACTATTTACGTTATCACTTTCTGATGTTTGATAATTGTAATAATTAATAATAGGATCCTCGTAACGATTGTCTGGTGAATAAGCTACTGCTTCGGCTGCATAAGCCGTATCTACAGATGACATCATGTTATCGTATTCTTGTTTCTTTTTTGCCAATTCGTTAGTAAAACTTTCGATTTCTTTTTTCTCATCAAAAGTTACTTTTACGTTAGAATTTGCAATATTTTGAATCGTTAATCCATTAAAATCTCCTGCGTCATATCTAATTAAAAGCCCTTTCAATTTTGTTTGAGGAAACATAATCGCAACGTTATTAATTGCATTTTTTTCATCAACACATAATGTAGAAGATTTTGTTTCGAAATCTGTTTTAGATGTTAATTCGTATTCATTACACTTATATCCATTGATCGTTGTAGATGAATTTAGATTTTTAACTGAAATAAATTTCTCGAACAAGTTATCTGAATAAGGTTTTAAACTATCATCCGATATACCTTCGTAATAATAAGGGGCTTTTATCGATAATTGATTTTCTAATGAATTGGCATATACTTCGAAAAACTTGCTGTTGTTGATAAAGAAAGCATCTTTATTAAAGCTTCCTGAAGTATAAGGACCTCCTTCCGAAGTTCCTAAAACAGCGTCTTTAGAAATATAGGTTACAAAAAATAAATCTTTTTGACCATCTAAATAAGTCTGATATTCTTCTGGTAAATTGATTTTATACGATACTTTTTTGTCAAAAGAATATGTTTTTTCCTGCCCAAAGGCTGTTAAAGAACAAAGCGTAAGTATAGAATAAAATAACGTTTTCATAGTATTTTGATTGTGTTGAAATTATTAATAATCTGTCAATTCAGTTTCAGGATTTTGCTCTAATGCAGAAGCTAATTGCTCGTCGTTAGGCGCTTTTCCGTGCCAAGAGTGGCTTCCCATCATGTAATCAACTCCATTACCCATTTCTGTGTGTAATAAAATTGAAACTGGTTTTCCGTTTCCTGTTAATGTTTTAGCTTCTTCTAAAATAGCAATTACTTTTTCTAAGTTATTTCCATCTTTTTCTTCTAAAACAATCCATCCAAAAGCTTCTAATTTAGCTTTCAAATCTCCTAATGGTAAAACGTGGTCTGTATCACCATCAATTTGACGACCATTGTAGTCAATCGTTGCAATTACATTATCCACTTTTTTACCAGCAGCATACATAAAAGCTTCCCAGACTTGACCTTCTTGTAATTCACCGTCACCATGTAATGTGTAAACTAATTTATCGTCGTTGTTTAATTTTTTTGCTTGAGCAGCACCTAAAGCAACTGATAAACCTTGTCCTAAAGATCCAGAAGCGATACGAATTCCAGGTAAACCTTCGTGTGTTGTTGGGTGACCTTGTAAACGAGAATCTAATTTTCTGAATGTAGCTAATTCGCTAACAGGGAAGAATCCTGAACGAGCTAATGTGCTGTAGAAAACTGGTGAAATGTGACCGTTTGATAAGAAGAATAAATCTTCTCCTTTTCCGTCCATAGAGAAGTCTGTAGAGTAAGTCATGATTTTACCGTATAATGCAGCAAAATATTCTGCACAACCTAATGATCCACCTGGGTGTCCACTATTTACGGCATGTACCATTCTCAAAATATCTCTCCTTGTTTGTTGTACTTGTGTTTGAAGTTCTTGAAGTGTCATTGTTTGTTTATAAAAATTTGAACAAAAATAATTCTTTTTTGTAGGGCAAAAAAATCGTAGAACATAAATCACTACAATTGGGGAGAATAATCGGTAATAATAGCTAACCTACTTATGAGACTATAAAAACCAGCGCTGAAGTTTATAAAGAAGAAGCTTGAAGTTAGTTAATAAGAAGGCAAGAGTTTTACAACGTTTATTTATCTTTTTGTAATCTTCTAATTGTAAAGGGTACAGAGAGATGTTTTTTAATAAAAAAGACGAAGCAAAACTTCGTCTTTTTTATTTATTCTTCTGTCCCGTCCTGAACTAGCGCTACAAAAAAGAAATCGTTAGCATGGAAGAAAGAAGCAATTATGTAAAACGTACTCAGCGAGATTACAGTATGTCTTTTAAGTTGAGTGTTGTAA
>NZ_DDBA01000019.1:0-89853 GCF_002333005.1 Empedobacter sp. UBA2044 | reverse complement strand
TTTCAGGACGGGACACTATTTATAATGAAAAAATCCCTCAGAAATTCTGAAGGATTTTATATTTATTATTTGGCTTGAACAGCTTCTTGCTTTGCCTTTTCTTCTTCTAATGATTTTTGATATTCATCAAATTCGTCATCCGTTTCATTCAAATCTTCTTTATGATATTTCCCCACTTCAACCTCAAACGTATCCGCTGGACCAGTAATTTTGATCGGAATTCCGATAATTCCAAATGGAGGCAAACCAAGTCGCATACCAAGATTCATATAACCGTCTAACGTCACTTGACCTTCTATTCGTGGACGAAAACCTGCAATTTTGAATTTCGTACGGTTTATCGTAATTACATTATTTTCGATCTTCGTTTTGAACGTCACTTTCTTCACATTCGCATCATGCAACGCATCTGTCGACGTTTTTTCTGCAACCGAATTGAATACTTTAAATCCTAAAAACTTAATTTCTTCTAACGTAAAATCCCCTCCACCTTTTATGGTTTTCAATTTCGGGAACATATCTGCGCCCAAATCACCTTCGAGCTGATAATCCATTGAAACTTTCCCGTGCGCTTTTTCCGCTGCACTTGCCAATTCTCTAAACAACGTAATTTCGTGATAAGCGCGCTGAATATCGAAATTACTGGCTTTTACAGTAAAATTAAACTTCGCTTTTTTCGCATTTGTTGGCACATAATTTCCGTTCATTGTAAATTCAGAACCAATCAAATTAAATTTAGTATTTTGAAGTTCAAGATTCCCTTGTTTCAAACCTAAATCTCCTTCGAAATTTTGCAACGTAATATCTTTAAATAAAACCTCTTTTGCTTGACCTTTTATCGATAATTCTACATTTTTCGGCAACAAAACCACACCTTCTTCCGCAGCTATCGAGTTAGTCGCTGTCGATTCGGTATTAAATGCCATAAAATCATCAATATTGACACGATTTGTTTTGAAATTAATCGTTCCTTTTAGCATTTCATTATCTTTTAACGCATAATTGATATAATTCGAAACATCTCCATCAAATACAAAAACATTCTTTTTATAACGCGCTTTTACATCTTTAAAAGTCAGATGACTTCCTTCAAATCGGAAATCTCCTTGCTTGATAACAAATTTGCTCGGAAAGAATTTTGTATTAATCTTAATGTTCTGAATTTTCACAAAACCTTTGTTTTGAAAACTCTCCAAAGGCGCTCCATTATTTCCTTTTACACCAAAATTAGTTTCAATTAATCCATCAACATCTAAACCTTCGATTGGAAATAATTTGTAAATATTCGCTAAATTCAATTCACCTTTTGAATGAACTCGATAATCTAAATTGTTTAAATTCTTCAGATTTGCATTCACCATAAATGGTTTTCCAGCCAACGTAAATTTGATTGGCAAAACATCTATTGACAAATCGTTAAACGAACCTCTACCCGATTTTATATGCGTTTCTACCGTAATATTTTCTAAAGGTAAATTCGGATATTCATGTAATTTGATGTAACCATTTTTCAAAATAACGACCGAATTAGAAACCGGAACTTTTTTACGTTTTGGCTCATACGTTCCGTTTGCTTTCATTTTCACAAGCAAATCGCCTCGCATATCAATATTCTTTATTGGATAAATTTAGATGATATCCTCTAAATGAATTTTAGCACCAAAATCTGCATTAATCGGAAAATTATTCAGATTTTTCAATTCTAATCGTCCAATCATATAATTATCCATCGCTTTTGCATCAATTTTATGAACCAAAACAGACGTATTTTTGATATTTCCATCTGTATTTTTCATCGTCAAATCCAAATTAATGTGATCCAAAGCCGCAGGCATTTCATTCATTTTGAAATAACCATTTTCAAGATTAGCTTTTAGATAAAACGTTGGAATTTTTTTTAAAGGATTTTTCGCATTTTGAACGATTGAACCTTTCCAACTTCCTTCCATATCAAGAATTCCTTTTGCGTCAAATTGATTGAAACCTGTTGCATTTTTCAAGGCTTCCAAATCAATACTTGACTCGATAATTCCCTCCGAAAACATTGTTTTTCCCGCCCAATACGTGAAATTAGTTTTAGTTGTTCCATCTAACAATTTGAAATCAAGATTATCCACTTTCACACGCATTTTATCAGGATCCAACGCTTGTAAATCAACAGTAGAAACAAGATTTATATTTTTGATTGGAGAAGATGATTTCTTATAATTCATCCATCCATCATCAATTTTTGCATCAATATGAATATCAGGATTCTGATTTGTCGTCGCATTCATTATTCCTTTCATTGTAAAGAGAATCGTCGAAGAACCTTTCAGTTCCACTTCTTTTGCCCATTCTTGGTACGCTTCTGGAATAATCGCAGGAATATATTGCAAATCATTTTTCTCTGATGAAATTGTTAAATCAAAAACTTTGCTTTCATTTGGCATCAACAAAGAACCTTTCAACGAAAAAGGAAATTGACCTAATTCGAGATTATTTTTCAGTAAAATAAAAAGATAAATTATTTAAATCAATTTTCGAATTGATTTTTCCTTTTAAAGGTAAATTCTTAACATATTTCTGCTCATCAAAACTAAAATTGACATTTTTGATATCCGTTTTTGCATTTAATGTTAACTGATTTTCTGTAAAATCTATCAGTCCATCGTAATCAAATTGATCTAATTTTAAATAGGTTTTAGATGATTGATCATCGTATAAAAAGTTAGAATTAGCAATTTTAAAATTATTCAACGCTAATCCTACACTCGATTCTTCTTCTTTTTCAACCTCATCAGAAGGCTTCACAATATCAAAATTATTACGACCTAAACTATCTATTTTCAGATTAATCGTTGCATCTGTAATAAATAATTCATTAAAAATTATTTTATCATCAAACAACGTTTTGACATCTACACCAAGTGCAATTTCTTTCGCAGAGATTAAATTTTCGGTTTGATATGGCGTAGAACCTTTGATTGAAGAATCCGTTAGGGTAACCGTTAGCTTAGGAAAATGATTGAAAAACGAAATATCCAAATCCTTGAATTCAATTTCAGTTTTCACATAATTTTCGGCAATACTTTTTATCCCTTCATTAATTTGATCCTTAAAAAAATAAGGCGAAACATATAAAACTAATATAATTCCTCCCAAAGAAAATCCAGTAATCTTAATTACCTTCATTAATTTTGAGAGAACTGTTTTTTTCTTCTTCATAATCATAAAATCGGTTGAACAAAGTAACTGAGAATAGAAGTTAATCGGAAACAATACGATATATATTTACCGCAACATTTATCATGTTGACCTCAATTATTTTGCATAAAAAAAGCCAAACATTTCTGTTTGGCTTCTTGTGACCTGGCTGGGGCTCGAACCCAGGACCCCAACATTAAAAGTGTTGTGCTCTACCAACTGAGCTACCAGGTCTCCGTTTTGGAGTTGTTATTGTTTTAGACTTCTCAATAACTAGAAGTTTGTGACCTGGCTGGGGCTCGAACCCAGGACCCCAACATTAAAAGTGTTGTGCTCTACCAACTGAGCTACCAGGTCTCCGTTTTGGAGTTGTTACTGTTTTTAGACTTCTCAATAACTAGAAGTTAGTGACCTGGCTGGGGCTCGAACCCAGGACCCCAACATTAAAAGTGTTGTGCTCTACCAACTGAGCTACCAGGTCTCCATTTTGGAGTTGTTATTGTTTTTAGACTTCTCAATAACTAGAAGTTTGTGACCTGGCTGGGGCTCGAACCCAGGACCCCAACATTAAAAGTGTTGTGCTCTACCAACTGAGCTACCAGGTCTCCGTTTTTTCGGACTGCAAATATACGATTATATCTGAGTTTACAAAACGAAAGACGTTTTTATTTTTTTATATAAAAAAGAACGTTTTGACTAAGTGACCTGGCTGGGGCTCGAACCCAGGACCCCAACATTAAAAGTGTTGTGCTCTACCAACTGAGCTACCAGGTCGGTTTCTTAAATCGAGTGCAAATATAGGGCGTTTAATACTAATTTAACAAACGTTTTGTGAAGTTTTTTACAATTTATTAATTAATCATTTCGGTTTTAAGAACTTAAATTTAGATAAATTTTTAGTTTTTTTTTGAAAGATAGAATTTCGGATAAGAAAACTGAAAAAATAAGCCATAGAAACATCATTTTATATATTTGATAAATGATTTATATACTATATTTGTCATCCAGCAAATCTAAATCTATGTGAACCGAAATTATTTTCGGAACGCTATTTAAAGATTGAAATTTTAGAATGAAGAAGAATATACTATATATTATTATTGCTTTGTTTTCGATAGTGTCGTGTAAAAAATCTGACAACCCAGAGGCAGACGTACCCGATTCTGAATATGCAAACAATTGTAATCAGGAAACAAAAGATGCACATTTGTCTAATTTTGCATTGAAAGAATTAAAGGAATTAATAAAAGATCAACCACAGATTATTCATCAAAAATTGAATGATCGTTGTTTCAAGGTTTCTAAACTTGGAAAAAATTTATACATTCAAAATTCAGATCGTTTAGATTCTTTGAAGATTAAAAACAATAATCAAGGAACGATGTTTTTGAATAAAATAACAGCAATACAGGTTTCGCAAGAGATTGTTTATAAATTAACATATTCTTTTCCTATTAAATTCTTGAATCAATATAGAGCAGAAATCAAAAAAGATGCGCCAAAATCTAAATACCATCATTCAAATTCAATCGTTACTAACGAAGATTATCAAGTAACTTATAATGTTGAACGTTATGATGCAAGACGTTTGGAGAATACGTATTCATATCAAATTGATACGTTTGATGGATATGCGAGATTAACTATTTTTTATTCAGAAGACTTACCAGTAGACTAATCATGATTATTTCTTTAGTAGGATATATGGGTAGCGGAAAATCGACTACCGGAAAAGATTTAGCCAAAGCATTGGGTTTCGAATTTATCGATCTTGATGATTTTATCGAAAATAAATATCAAACAAAAATTAGTGAGATTTTTGAAAAAGAAGGCGAATTAGGTTTTCGTAAAAAAGAAAGAGAAGCCTTAAAAGAAGTTCTGACTTCAACAAACATTGTGCTTTCTTTAGGCGGTGGAACTCCTGTTTATTACGATAATATGAATGAGATTGCCAACAATTCAATTTCATTTTTCATGCGTGTACAATTACCGCAATTGGTGAAACGATTGGAAAATAAAAAAGAAACTCGACCTTTAATTGCTCATCTTTCTAATGAAGAAATGATGGAGTTTATTGCGAAACATTTATTTGAACGCAATCAATATTATGAAAAGGCAAAATATACAATCAGCATTTCAAACCAAAGTACATTAGAGATTTTGGACGAAATTATGAAACATCTTAAAAAGGAGAAGATTTGGAATTAATCCAAATCTTCTCCTTTTATAATGATACCTTCAGTATCTTCTCCTCCCTCTTCTAAATAATCATCCAAATCTCGACGATCTTTTTTCGTTGGTCGACCTTCACCTCTTTCACGATAATAATCTTGCGAAAGTTTACGAAGCTCTAACACATCATATTCTTCTTTTGGCGTTGTATCCACAATATGTAAGGTTAATAATTTAGCTCCAATTCTATTATTTGGCAC
Organism: Empedobacter sp. UBA2044; assembly: GCF_002333005.1. NCBI lineage: Bacteria > Pseudomonadati > Bacteroidota > Flavobacteriia > Flavobacteriales > Weeksellaceae > Empedobacter > Empedobacter sp. UBA2044. The sequence continues at coordinate 84,235 of NZ_DDBA01000019.1, read as the reverse complement.
TTGCAATACTTTAAAAGATAAATTTATTTGATCTTTTCTCACCTCAATCGCATCACCTGGAATTATATCTCGCGACGCTTTTGCTACATCTCCATTTACTTTTACACGATTTTTTTTAACCGCATCAGCCGCTAAAGATCTCGTTTTATAATATCTAACACTCCAAAGAAATTTATCTAATCTCATTTAAAACTGAATATTTGTTAGGTTAAACTAATATTTTTTCTAAATTCGCAATATAAATCGAAATAACATGATAAAGAAATTCTTCGTTACTTTAATTGCATGTTCTGCTGTTTTAGTAGGATGTAATAATGATGATGATAACGGTGTGAATAAAGAAACTAAGATTCCAGTTGAAGAACGTAATGCATTAGATGATGAAGCGATTCAACAATACATGGAAGATTTTTACTTCAACTCTAAAGGTGTACTTACAAAATTTGATACCATCAAAGGAAACGAAGATGATGCTTATCCAACATTAAAATCTTTAGCAAAGCAAGATGAATTAGGAATTTGGTATGCCGAAAATCCTAATCATAAAGGAACAGGAAAAACTATTATTTCTAATGATAGTACTTCTATTTATCTAAGTTCTATTTCAACATATTTTGTTGCAACAAATAGTACAGACTACAAAAGAAAATATGGTTCTTTGGATCAGTTTTATTACTCAAGTATAAATACTGGAGATGGTTCTGCTACGCAAGATCCAACTTTTTATTACTTTACACCAACAGCAACTGAAATTAAAAATGGGGTAAAAAGAGAACACATCGAATTAAAAAACTTTGTAGAAGGATTAAAACATTTCAAAACAACTGAACGTGCTACAACTGACTTGTATAACTTTCAAGGTGTAATTATTTTACCTTCTCGTTTAGCTTATGCGAGAAACAAATATTATGTTACAAGCACAGGATTGACTGAATTTTCAGCTTATAGAGATGCAACTATAATTTTCAATTTCGAATTACCTAAAATCGAAAAAAGAACAACAGAATAATTATCTTCAAAATAAGATAATCTTACAAAAACCATCTGTATTGATGGTTTTTTTTTATCTTTAAATTTCAAAATGTATTAGAATTAAACCTAAAAAATGAGTATAATAAAATCTATTATCGATAACGATTTCTATAAATTCACCATGCAATTTGGCGTTACAAAATTGTATCCAGATGTAATGGCGCGCTATAAATTCATTAACCGTGGTGAACATCAATTTCCTGAAGGTTTTGCGGAAGAACTGCAAAAAGAAATCAATGCAATGGCTTCGCTTTCTTTAACCAAAGACGAAAAAAATTTTTTCACAATAAATTGCCCTTATTTAAGTCCTGCTTATTTAGATTTTTTGCAAGGTTATCGCTATGATCCAAATGAAGTAAAAATCACTCAAAACGGTACTGATGTAGAAGTTCACGTAGAAGGATATTGGTATCGTACTATTTTATGGGAAGTTCCAATCTTGTGTTTGATTAGTGAAATTTTCTATAAATTAACAAATGCGCAACGCATTTCTAACGAAGAAATCACAAAACGTACAAGCGATAAAGTTGATTTATACAATCGTCTTGGCGTTACAGTTGCGGAATTTGGTACCCGTCGTCGTCACAGTTACGAAGTTCATGATGTGGTAATGAAAGAATTAACAAACCATAAAGGAAAAAGCTTTGTTGGAACTTCGAATGTTCACTTTGCGCATAAATATGGTGTAAAACCAATTGGAACACACGCTCACGAATGGTTTATGTTTCATGGTGCACGTTACGGATTCAAAATCGCGAATTCAATCAGTTTAGATCGTTGGGTAAAAGTTTATTATGGTGATTTAGGAATTGCTTTGACTGACACTTATACGTCGGATGTTTTCTTTGGACAATTTGATAAAAAATTATCTAAATTATTTGATGGTGTTCGTCATGATTCTGGAGATCCGATTGAGTTTGGAGAAAAAACAATTGCGCATTACGAAAAAATGGGCATCAATCCTTTATTCAAAACGATTATTTTCTCGGATGGATTAAATTCAGAAAAAGTGGAAATGATTACAAAAGCTTTCAAAGGAAGAATTGGATTATCATTTGGAATTGGAACCAACTTAACAAACGACACTGATTTAAAACCTATGAATATCGTGATGAAATTGACCGAAATTTCTTCTATTGATATAAAATGGACAGGTGTTGTAAAACTTTCGGACGAAAAAAATAAACATACCGGAACGCCACGTATGATTGCTCTTGCAAAAGAAATGTTAGATTTAGATGACATTCCATCACATGATGCGCCAGAAAATGATTAAGAATATTCTTTAAAATAAAAAATGGAACTCAATATTGAGTTCCATTTTTGTTATCATTTAATATAATGAAAGATTACTTATTCATTAAATCTTCGATTTCTTCTGCTTCTAATGGAATATTTTGCATCAAGTTGAAAGGTTTTCCTTCTTTCTGAATTACATAATCATCTTCCAAACGAATTCCAAAACCTTCTGCTGGAATATAGAATCCTGGCTCGTTTGTGAAAACCATTCCTGCCACAAAATCATCAGTCAATAAACCATAATCATGTGTATCTAATCCCATATGATGAGACGTTCCGTGCATCATGTATTTTTTGTAAGCTGGCCAAGCTGGATCTTCATTTTGTACATCTGCTTTATCCAACAAACCTAAACCTAACAATTCAGAAGTATAAACTTTTCCTAATTCTTCATGGTATTTGTACCAATTATTCCCAGGAACTAACATCGTTTCCGCTTCTTTTTTACAACGTAAAACTGCGTCATAAACTTCGCGTTGGCGTTTTGTATATTTTCCATTAACTGGAATTGTACGTGACATATCTGATGAATAATTTGCATATTCAGCTGCAACATCAAACAAAATCAAATCACCGTCTTTACATTCTTGATTATTTTGAATATAATGTAACACATTTGCATTATTTCCAGACGCAATAATTGGCGTGTATGCAAAACCTTTTGAACGATTACGAAGAAATTCGTGAACAAACTCAGCTTCGATTTCGAATTCCCAAACTCCAGGTTTTACGAAATTTAAAATACGACGGAAACCTTTTTCTGTGATATCACACGCTTGTTGAATCAATTGAATTTCTTCTGGTTCTTTTACAGAACGTAAACGTTGCAAAATAGGGTTTGAACGTAAATAAGTATGTCCAGGATAATCTACTTTCAATTGTTTTACAAAACGATCTTCGCGCGTTTCTACTTGAGGTGCTTCTGTTACACGATAATGCTCATTTTTATTTACATAAACATTATCTGCTTCTACCATCAATTTGCGCAAAACATTTGGTAAATCTTGTAACCAAAGTACAGTTTTGATTCCAGAGACTTCTGTTGCTTGAGCTTTTGATAATTTTTCTCCTTCCCAAACTGCAATATGATCGTTTGTTTCACGAACAAATAATACTTCCTTATATTTAGGATCGTAAGCGTCAGGAAAAATTAATAAGATAGATTCTTCTTGATCAACTCCAGATAAATAAAAAATATCACGATGTTGTGCAAACGGTAACGTAGAATCTGAAGAAATTGGATAAATATCGTTAGAATTGAAAATAGCAAGAGAACGAGGTTTCATTGCTTTTACAAATTTCGCTCTGTTCTTTACGAATAACTCGCTTGGAATAGGATTGTATTTTGTTGTCATAAAATTTTACATTAATTATTATGACCAAATTTAAGAAGATGTTTTTAGAAAAAAAAGGAAAACCCTCGCAGAAACGAGGGTTTTAACCTTAACCAACCTAAACCTATGAAAAAGCCATTAGCCTTTTATGTTGACAAATGTAAGCTACTTTTTTTAAACTGCAAATTTTTTTTAAAAAAAGTCAATATTTTTTGAAGATCAATATGATAAAACGATAATATTCAATAAATAAGGTTTTAATAAAAATTCAATAAATATTCATTTGTAATATTTGGATTATTATTTATATATTTGCACCTCGAATTTTAGTATAAATAATAACTTAAAAGAAGTTAAAAATGACACATTACGAAACTGTTTTCATTTTGACTCCCGTTCTATCTGATTCTCAGGTAGAGGAAGCAGTTAATAAATTCAATGACTTTGTTACTGCTAACGGTGGTGAAATCGTAGCAAAAGAGAACTGGGGCTTAAAAAAATTAGCTTACCCAATTCAAAACAAAAGAAATGGATTCTACCACTTAGTAGAATTTAAATCAGACAATAACGAGTTAGTTTCTCAATTAGAAGTTGCTTACAAACGTGATGAGCGTGTAATCCGTTTCTTAACTGTGAAATTAGACAAACACGGTATGGACTGGGCAGAAAAACGTAGAACAAAATTAAAGTCTAACTCTAACAAATAAGCAAAGCTATGGCAATTGACGATTTAGCAAAAAAAGCAGCTGGAGGTAGCGAATCAGAAATCCGTTATTTATCTCCTTTAGATATCGAAACACAATCAAACTCAAAATATTGTCGTTTCAAAAAATTTGGAATCAAATACGTTGACTATAAAGACGCTGATTTCTTAATTCAATTCGTGAATGAGCAAGGTAAAATTTTACCTCGTCGTTACACAGGAACATCTTTAAAATACCAAAGAAAAGTTTCTAAAGCGATCAAAAGAGCTCGTCACTTAGCATTAATGCCATTTATTGGTGATCAATTAAAATAATAACCTAAATATTAAAATATCATGAACGTAATTTTAAGACAAGATGTAGAAGGTTTAGGTTTTGAATTTGAAGTTGTTTCAGTAAAACCTGGATACGCACGTAACTTCTTAATCCCTCGTGGATTAGCATCAGTTGCAACTCCAAATAACGTAAAAGCATTAAACGAAGTTTTAGAAGCTCGTAAAGCAGAAGAAGCTACATTAATCGCTGCAGCAAAAGAAAAAGCAGCTAAATTAGATGGTTTAGTTGTTAAAATCGACGCTAAAGTTGGTTCTGGAGACAAATTATTTGGATCTATCAACAATGCAGATTTAGCAGAAGCTTTAGTAAAAGCTGGTGTTGAAATCGAGAAGAAAAACATTAGAATCCCTGGAAATACTATCAAACGTTTAGGAAAATACGAAGCTAAAGTTCGTTTCCACAGAGATGTTGAAGTAGATTTCGGATTTGAAATTGTACCAGATGCTGCATCTATCAAAGCTGCTGAAGAAGCTGCTAAAACTAGAGTAGAATTAGCTAAATTAGATGCTCAAAAAGCAGCTAATGCTACTAAAGAAGAAGGTTCTTTCTTCAACTATGATAACCCAATTTACGCTAACGACAAGAAAGCGAAAAAAGAGGAAGTATCTGAAGAAGTTGCGACAGAAGAAACTCCATCTACAGAAGAATAATTATTATTCAACTATATAAAAAAAACCTCGCAATTTGCGAGGTTTTTTTTATGCTTTTATTAGATAATCTAACGTATTTACTTCTTTAAACTTTGGTGAACGTCGTAAGAAATCTTTAAAGAAAGCCGTATGTGTAGCTCCCATTAATACAAAAATACGATCGTCTTTTGTTATTGGCACATTATTCATATTTGAGAACATGGCTAAATTTCTATGATAATATTTCGCCGCTTGCTCTGCTCCTACTGGATATTTTTTGTATGAAACCGTCGTTAACATATCCGCATTAACTGCAACAGAAAAATCTAAAAATTCTGGTTGATTATAGTACTGCAATAACTCTTTTAATTTTACATCTTTTTTTGTTACTCCATTTTTCGATTCATTATTTCGGAACATTTCAATGTATCTTTTGAATGTAATCGAATCATCTTGCTCTTTCAACAAATCACCAAGCATATAAAGATAATCTTCTTGATAATTAATTCCGTAAATTTTCTTCGATCCGCTTAGTCTCCCAACTTCATAAGCCAATAACTCAACTTCGTTTGGATTTTCAAACTTCATTTTAGGATTAAGTAAATAATCTTGAAAAAGTTTATTCAACACTTTATTGCGAGAAGGATTTTGTTCAACTAAAATAATTGTAGGTTTAAAAGCCGCAATCTGCTTTGCTATTTCATGTATTTGACGAACATTATCTTGGTTATTCTCATCAAATTCAGTCGTACTTGCATCTGGAGTATATCCCATGTGAAAAGTTCCCATATTAAGAACTGGAATAGCATCATCAAATTTTGTTTGAAATTGATATTTTGTTTGAGCAGATAAATTCATAGTACCAATAAATGTAGCAATTGCAATAAATAAGTTTTTCATTTGAGTTAATTTTTAATTATGATTCAAATTTCTATGATTCTGAAAAAATTGACTTTTATTTATCGACTAACCCATTTGAATAATCGACGAATCACTTCACTTTTATGTAGAAAAGAATCTAATTTTACAAAAAACAAAAACAATGGAAGATGATAAAAAAAATTTAAGCTTCTCAAATCAAAAAAGCGTATTTATACTTTTAGGTTTTTGGGTTATTTACATTCTGTTTGATTACATAACAATTGGATTAGTTAATCTAACTAACGGAAATTCATTTTTTAAATCAATTACATTATTTGCATCAACAATGTATATTGTTCAGTTAATTACAATTTTTATTATCTATTTTTTTATTGCCCCCTATTTTCTTAAAAAAATAAATTGGAAATCGATATTATTCTCTATAGTATGTTCCTTTACAACATTCATTATTGTTCGTTATTTTATTGAGCAAATTATTACAGATTTTTTGTTCCATAAAGTCAATTATTTTGAAGGAACAACGATTAGTTTTTACATTTACGACAATTTACATTATGGTTCTTTTATCGTTTTTTCGTCACTTTTTTTATGGATGACATTTCATTCAATCCATACACTAAAACAAAATAACATCATTGAAAAAGAGAAAAAAGAAGCTGAAATTATTTTTTTAAAATCTCAAATAAATCCTCATTTTTTGTTTAATACACTCAATAATATTTATAGTTTGGTGAGTGTAAATTCTCCTCATTCGTTAAAAGCAATCGAAAATTTGAGTGCAATTATGCGTTTTACAACCTACGAAACCAATAAAGATAAAATAGAAATTGAACGAGAAATTGATTACATCAATCAATATTTAGATTTGGAGCAGATTCGTTATGGAGAAAAATTTTATGTCGAAAAAGAATTTTTGATTGAGAATTCTAAAAAATTAATTCATCCATATATTATTTCGCCTTTAATCGAAAATGCAATAAAACATGGTGTTGTAAAAGACATTAATCATCCAATTAAAATCAATTTAAAAACTAATTCTGAATACCTTGAGATTTCCGTTTCAAATAAAATTAATCAACATCAAAAAGATGAAACTTCAGGAATTGGATTAACGAATTTGAAAAAAAGATTGAATTATTATTTCGGAAATAATTATACTTTCGAAATTAAAAACGATTATGAAACCTTTCATATTTACTTAAAAATTCCATTAAATGACGAAAATTAAGTGTATTATTTTAGACGATGAACCTTTAGCTGTTGAATTATTGAAAAAACATGCTTCTGAAAATGAAAATTTAATTGTTTCACTTGCAACAACTGAAGTTTTTGAAGCAATTGATTTTCTCAAAAATAATAAAGTTGATCTTATTTTCACAGATATTCAAATGCCCGAATTGACTGGAATTCAGTTGATGAAAATCCTTGATCATTCTCAGAAATTCATTGTCACAACAGCTTATCAAGATTATGCTTTAGAAAGTTTTAATTTTCATGTGGTTGATTATTTATTGAAACCTATTACGAAAGAACGTTTTGATGCCTCTATAAAAAAATATGTTGATTTTTTTCAAACGACATCAACTAAAAATCTATCGACTTATTTGTTTGTAAAAGCAGATGGAAAGCAAGTAAAAATTAATTTTTCGGACTTAATTTACATTGAAGGTTTGAAAGATTATATTCGAATTCATACCAAAACTGAAAAAATATTAGTCTTAGAAACTATGAAATCTTTCGAAGAAAAATTACCAAATCATTTCAAAAGAATTCATCGTTCGTATATCATCAATCTTGATTTTTTAACTTCAATAGATGGTAATTCTGTTTATCTCAATCAGAAAATTTTACCAATTGGAGAAACATACAGAAAAGAAATGAAGGATTTTGGTTAAAAGCGTTAAGCAAAACAAAAAACTCCAACTTTTACAGTTGGAGTTTTTTGTTATTTATATATTTCTTGTTCGTTGTATCAGCAACATATCAGCCAAAACCATCGCAACTAAACTTTCTACAATAGGAACGGCTCTTGGAACAACACAAGGATCATGACGACCTTTTCCATGCATTTCGACCATTTCGCCATCAGCATTCAACGTCGTTTGTTCTTGCATTAATGTCGCAACTGGCTTGAAAGCAACTTTGAAATAAATATCCATCCCATTTGAAACTCCACCTTGTATTCCTCCAGAATAATTGGTTCTTGTTGTTCCATCTTGGTTGAATTGATCATTCATTTCTGAACCTTTCATCGATGTAGAAGCAAAACCTTCGCCGTATTCAAAACCTTTTACGGCATTTATCGACATCATCGCCTGTCCTAAACGTGCATGCAATTTATCAAAAATTGGTTCACCTAAACCAACTGGCACATTTTGAATAACACAAGTTACTTCACCTCCAATTGTATCACCTTCTTTGCGAATTTCTTTGATACGATTAATCATTTTTTCTGCCATTTCTAGATCTGGACAACGAACTGCCGTTTCTTCAATTTTAGAAAAATCTAATGTAGAATAATCATTATCCAACTTCAACTCACCTACTCCGCTTACATAAGCTGTAATATTGATATTTGGAATCACATGTTTTGCAACAGCACCACCAACAACCCAATTAGCCGTTTCTCGCGCAGAAGTTCTTCCTCCACCTCTATGATCGCGAACACCATATTTGGTTTCGTATGTAAAATCGGCATGAGAAGGACGAAAAACGTCTTTTATATGATCGTAATCGTGAGATTTTTGATTATCATTCGGAATAATAAACCCGATAGAAGCACCTGTTGTTTTTCCTTCAAAAATACCTGAAAGAAATTGTACTGTATCTGGTTCTTTTCGTTGTGTCACAATTGCAGATTGTCCTGGTTTACGACGATCTAATTGCGCTTGTATCCAATCAAAATCTAATTCGATTCCACTTGGAACGCCATCAATTACACCTCCAATCGCTACACCATGACTTTCGCCAAAAGTTGAAATTTTAAATAGTCTTCCGAATGTATTCACAATAGTATATGTGTTTTTTGTTTTTATTTTTCGAATTGATAAATCACTGCATTAACATTCATTGCAGCTCCAACAGAAGCTAAAATAATTATATCATTTGCGTGAAATTGATGAGGAGCTAATTCTCCTTTTTTTATTAAATCAAACATTGTAGGAACCGTTGCTACAGATGTATTTCCTAAGAATTGAACCGTCATTGGATCAATTTTTTCTGGTACAGCTACACCATATAATTTGTATAAACGCTCTATCATTGCATGATCCATTTTTGCATTTGCTTGGTGCAATAAAATTTTATCAATATCGGTAATTGATAAATTTGTTTCATCTAACAATTCTTTAATTGCTGGTGGAACATTTTTTAATACGAATTCGTAAACTTTACGACCTTTCATATTAATTGTTTTGATTGAACCTTTATAATCTGGATTTGCAGAACGTCCATTTGTCAAGTAAGCCAATTCATCACCTGTATAACTTAACGTTTCGTGATTGATGATTCCATATTTATAATCAGCTTCTTTCGCTTCCAAAACAACTGCTCCTGCTCCATCTGCAAAAATCATCGCAGAACGATCATGCGGATCTACAGCACGAGATAACGTATCAGAACCGATTACCAAAACTTTCTTTGCAATATTTGCTTGAATAAATTGATGTCCTAAAATCAATGATTCTATCCAACCTGGACAACCAAATGTCATATCATAAGGTTTACATTTTAGGTTTTTGATTCCTAAATTGTGTTTTACTTTTGCCGAAATTGACGGCATAATATCAATTTGATGACCAACAGGATCAATATCTCCAAAATTGTGCCCAACGATTATATAATCTAATTCTTCTGGATTAACGCCAGATTCTTCAATTGCTTTTTTAGCAGCAAAAGTTGCGATATCAGAATTTAATAAATCATCTTCTACATATCTTCTTTCTCTGATTTCTGTAATTTCCTCAAATTTACGCGTAATTTCTTCACCAGTTTTATCCAAACGATTTCCACTTTCGTCATAAAATTCGTGGTTAACAAAATCTTCGTTCGTAACAATTCTATTTGGTAAATAGTGTCCAGAACCTGTAATTACAGAGTTTATCATATTAATATTGTTCAATTTTAATAAAAAAATAATAGCGACAAAGTTACACATTTCATTAAAATAGTCATGAAAAATATGTAATAACTCATGCCGAAATTAATAAAGTATAATTAATTTAGCAGCATGAAAAAAAATCCTTCATTAATTGGTCTTTTAATCGTCTGTGGATTAGCTGCTTTGATCGTTGTTGTTTATAACACTTTTTTGAGCAAAAAAGATGGGTATGTGATTGACAATCCATCAAACAAAACCTTGACAATCAAAATTAACGATAAAGATTTTACAATTGCACCGCAACAAAATGCAAGAGTAGACTTGAAAAAAGGAAAAGCGCATATCGTTTATAGTTTTAATAACAAAAATGTAGATACAGTTGTAGATATTACGAGAGCAAATGGTTTTATAAATCCAACGCATCAAGAATATTATACATTTACACGACCTTATGGTGTTAGAAAAAACAAAGATTCTATCTTTTTATCAAACAATATTGCAATAGATAACAAGATTTATCACGGAATTATCGAAAAATCTTCTCAATTATACATCGAAAACTTTTACTATAACATCGATCAAGATTATCCTAAAATGTTCATAAAAAGTAGTGGAAGCGAGAAAGCAACTGATTTATCGAAAATATTTAACAAAGAAGATTTTAAACAATTTTATTTCGAGAATTACGAATAAGATTTAGATTTTATAACTTTACAAAATGGCAAATCATCAACACGATGCAGTAACTCCTTACGAAGCATCAGATCTAAATAAAAAGAAACAAGTCGAGCAAATGTTCGATAATATTTCGCCAAAATACGATTTATTAAACCGTGTTTTATCAATGGGAATCGACATTCAATGGCGAAAAGATGTTATCAAAATGGTAAAAGCTTCTCAACCAAAAACGATTTTAGATATCGCGACTGGAACAGGAGATTTAGCGATTATGATGGGTAAAAATACCGATGCAAAAATTACTGGATTAGACTTATCTAACGGAATGTTGGAAGTTGGTCGCAAAAAAGTAAAAGAAGCTGGATTAGAAAATCGTATCGAAATGGTGCAAGGTGATTCGGAAAATTTACCTTTTCCTGATAACACTTTTGACTGTGTGACCGTTTCTTTTGGTGTTCGTAATTTTGAAAACTTAGAGAAAGGTTTAGCAGAAATTAATCGTGTTTTAAGACCTGGAGGAACTTTCGTTATTTTAGAATTTTCTTATCCTACAGCTTTTCCAATGAAACAGTTGTACACATTTTATTCTAAAAATATTTTACCTGCAATTGGTAAAATGGTTTCGAAAGATCAAAGTGCTTATACCTATTTACCAGATTCAGTTCGTGCTTTTCCACATGGAGAAGAAATGAAAAACATTCTGAAAAGTGTAAAATTTACACAACCTATTGATAAAAAACTTACTTTTGGTATTGCAAGCATTTATAAAAGTATAAAATAAATTTGCTTGTTATTCGTTGAAAGTCTATGAGAAAAAATCTAATCATCGCATTATCGTTAACTGTTGCTAGCATTGCAAATGCACAGTTTCGCCCTAATAATGACAGAAGCGAAAACAGAACTGAAACTGATCAGAAAAAATTTAGTTTTGGATATTTCTTGGGAACTAATATGATGAGTTACAAGATTGCTCCTAAAGCACAAACTAACCCTGTCCCTGGAGCTCCTCAAATTCCAGAAGATGATGGAGTAAATGAACACGGTTTAGTTTATTTAGATCAAGAAAGTAAAGCTGGTTTCTCTGTTGGATTAATCGCTAAAATGCGTGTGAATGATTACATCGACTTAAAGTCTGAACCAGGATTGCATTTTGCACAACGTATTTTACATTTTCGTAACGCCCCTTTAGCTGGAACATCAACTGGTACTTACGAAGGAGATTTAGAAGATTCTAATGTAAAACGCGAAGTAAAATCTACTTATATCGAAATCCCATTGTTACTTAACTTTCACGGAGATCGTTGGTTCAATACACGTCCATATATTCAAGGAGGTTTGGGTTATCTAATGAATTTACAATCGAACGAAAATAAAGAAGACGATAACGCTACTGGAGTTTTCAGAACAACAACGAATAACTTTAACTGGCAAGCAGAAATTGGTGTTGAAATTTATTTCAAACGATTTAAACTTACACCAGCCCTAAAAGGTATGTTCTTCTTTAATAATGAAATTGTTCCTGATAAACCTTCTACAGATCCTTATTGGACAGGAAGTTTGAATTCATTATCAACCAGAGCATTTGTTTTTTCTCTAAAATTTGAATAAAAATTTAAAGTCATAATCATAAAATAATAAAAACCATAAATAATATAATCACATGAATTTTCAATTATCGGAAGAACAATTAATGATTCAAGAAGCTGCTCGTGATTTCGCTAAAGCCGAATTATTACCAGGAGTTATCGAACGCGACGAAACATCTACTTTCCCAACTGATGCAGTAAAAAAAATGGGAGAACTTGGATTCTTAGGTATGATGGTTGACCCAAAATACGGAGGATCTGGTTTAGATAGCGTTTCTTATGTCATTGCAATGGAAGAAATCGCTAAAGTTGATGCTTCTGCTGCTGTTGTCATGTCAGTTAACAACTCTTTGGTTTGTGCTGGTATGGAAAAATATTGTAACGAAGATCAAAAACAAAAATATTTAGTACCATTAGCTTCTGGTCAAGTGATTGGAGCATTTTGTTTATCTGAGCCAGATGCTGGTTCTGATGCGACTTCTCAAAAAACTACTGCAGTAGATATGGGAGATCACTATTTATTAAATGGTACAAAAAACTGGATTACGAATGGTGGAACAGCCTCTACTTATTTAGTAATCGCTCAAACTGATCCAGAAAAAGGTCACAAAGGAATCAATGCTTTCATCGTAGAAAAAGGATGGGCAGGCTTCGAAATTGGACCAAAAGAACAAAAAATGGGAATCCGTGGTTCTGACACACATTCATTATTCTTTAATGATGTTAAAGTGCCAAAAGAAAACCGTATTGGTGAAGACGGATTTGGATTTGCTTTCGCAATGAATGTCTTAAACGGAGGACGTATTGGTATCGCTTCTCAAGCTTTAGGAATTGCACAAGGTGCTTATGAATTAGCGTTAGATTATGCAAAAATTCGTAAAGCATTCAAAACAGAAATCATCAATCACCAAGCTGTTGCATTCAAATTAGCAGATATGGCAACTAATATTACAGCTGCTCGTATGTTATGTTTTAAAGCTGCGGTTGAGAAAGACGAAGGAAAAGATATTTCTATTTCTGGTGCAATGGCAAAACTATTTGCTTCTAAAACAGCGAACGAAGTTGCTTCGGAAGCCGTTCAAATTCATGGAGGAAATGGTTATGTTCGCGAGTATCATGTAGAACGTATGATGCGCGATGCAAAAATTACTCAGATTTACGAAGGAACATCAGAAATTCAAAAAATTGTAATTTCGAGAGGAATTGCTAAATAATTTTAAATAAATATAATTATTTTTTATCTTTATAAGACATCTGTTAATGACAGATGTCTTTTTTTATTTATTTAATCAAAAAACAATACGTCGTATATTTGTGGCGGAAAAAATATAAAGAAGATGAAAATTTTTAGATTCGGACCAAAAGGTCAGGAGAAATCAGGTGTAATCATCGATGAGAAAAAATTCGATGTTTCAGCATCAGGAATTATTTATGATGATGATTTTTTTGGAAATACAGAAAAACAAGAAACTTTACAAAAATATATCGAGCTTAACATTAACAGCTTGCCATTAGTTGAAGATGATGTACGTATTGGTACACCTTTAACTCGCCCAGGAAAAATTGTTTGTGTAGGTCTTAACTTTGATGATCACGTAAAAGAAACAGGTTTACAACAACAAGCAGAACCGATTATGTTTATCAAAGCTAATCAATCGTTTAACGGACCAGAAGACGGAATTATGCAACCAAATGGTTCTACAAAAATGGACTGGGAAACAGAACTTTGTATTATTATTGGTGAAAAAGCAAATAATGTAACGGAAGAAGAGGCAATGAATCACGTATATGGTTATGCCTTAATTAATGATATTTCTGAGCGTGCTTTCCAAACAGAACGTGGAGGAACTTGGGACAAAGGAAAAGGATGTGATACATTTGCACCTGTTGGACCTTTTATTGCAACAAAAGACGAAATCGAGGATGTAAATAATTTACGTGTTTGGTTAAAATTAAACGGAGAATTAATGCAAGATGGTAATACAAGTGATTTTATTTACCGTATTCCTAAATTAATTTCTTACCTATCTCAATTTATGTCTTTCTTACCTGGAGATATTATTTCTACAGGTTCACCTGCAGGATCAGGAATGGGAAAAACACCTCAAGTTTGGCTAAAACCAGGAGATGTTATCGAATATGGAATTGAAGGTTTAGGTTCTACAACTCAAACTATTTTACCTTTCTCAAGAGGTTAAAATAAGATATCTTACAATAAAAAAAACCGTGCAATTTAAATTTTGAATTGCACGGTTTTTAAATTTTGTTTAGCGTCATACTTAATTGATTAAACAATAAAACGAATTCTTTTTCATACAATCAATCGATTAAATAGAACGTCTAATTCGAAAAAAATATTGGATATTCAATTAATTAACGTAATTTTGCAAACGTTTTGACAACCATCTAAATGGTACAAATCCATCAAAATGACGAATAATTCCTAAAATCTTTTGGGAAAACAGAATCATTTTGTACATTTGCACCCCGATCGGATTGTCGGTAATTTATAAAATATTAAAAATCAAGATAGT
Source organism: Empedobacter sp. UBA2044 (assembly GCF_002333005.1). Taxonomy (NCBI): domain Bacteria; kingdom Pseudomonadati; phylum Bacteroidota; class Flavobacteriia; order Flavobacteriales; family Weeksellaceae; genus Empedobacter; species Empedobacter sp. UBA2044. Next base: position 69,122 of record NZ_DDBA01000019.1, on the reverse strand, counting down.
GGACACGTTAAGTTACAAAACTTCATCAGCCAACAAAGAAACTGCTCAGAAAGAATGGGTAGTTGTGGACGCTTCTGACTTATCATTAGGTCGTTTAGCGTCAGGTGTTGCGAAGCTTATCAGAGGTAAGCACAAAACAAACTTCACTCCTCATGCAGATTGTGGAGATTATGTAATTGTTTTAAACGCTGACAAAATTCAATTAACAGGTAACAAATGGGATGACAAATTATACATCCGTCACACAGGTTACCCAGGTGGACAAAGATCATTAACTGCGAAAGAAGTTTTTGCAAAAGATCCTGTACGCTTAATCGAAAAGTCAGTAAAAGGAATGTTACCTAAAAATAAATTAGGTAGTAAATTATTGACTAATTTACATGTATTTGTTGGTACTGAGCACAATCACGAAGCTCAACAACCAAAACAAATCGATATTAACGAATATTTATAATCTAATTCCATGGCAATAGTTCATAAAATCGGACGTAGAAAAACATCTGTTGCTCGTGTATACTTACAAGAAGGTAATGGAGAAATCTTCATTAACGGGCGCGAGTTAGCAATCTACTTCCCTACAGCAGTATTACAATACAAAGTAGAACAACCATTTTTAATCACTGGTACAAAAGAGAAATACAATGTAGATATCAAAGTATTTGGTGGTGGAATCACTGGTCAAGCTGAAGCAATTCGTTTAGCTATTTCTAGAGCTTTATGTGAAGTTGACGCAGATTTTCGTTTACAATTAAAACCAGAAGGGTTATTAACACGTGACCCACGTATGGTTGAACGTAAAAAATTCGGTCAAAAGAAAGCGCGTAAGAAATTCCAATTCTCTAAACGTTAATTTATTCAATTCATTAAAAAATCCATTTTCCGTTGGTTTAGCATCTAAACAAATAAGGCTAGAATTCTTCGACCACTTGTTTGTTGCTTGTTGAGATAACGGAACGTAAACTAAAAAAAAGAAAATGGCAAAAGTAAATGTAAAGGACTTATTAGGTGCTGGTGTGCACTTTGGTCACTTAACAAGAAAATGGAATCCGGCTATGGCTCCTTATATTTTTATGGAGAAAAACGGAATCCACATCATCGATCTTCACAAAACTGCAGTGAAATTAGATGAAGCATCTGAAGCTTTAGGAAAAATTGCTGCATCTGGACGTAAAGTTCTTTTTGTTGCAACTAAAAAACAAGCAAAAGATGTTGTAGCTAAGCATGCTGAAGAAATCAACATGCCTTATATTACAGAACGTTGGCCTGGTGGGATGTTAACTAACTTTGTTACTATCCGTAAAGCAGTTAAAAAAATGAATTCAATCGATCGTATGAAAAAAGACGGTACGTTTGAAACACTATCTAAAAAAGAAAGATTACAAGTTGATCGTCAAAGAGCATCTTTAGAGAAAAACTTAGGTTCTATCGCTGATATGACACGTTTACCATCTGCAGTATTTATTGTAGATATCGTACGTGAGCACATAGCTGTAGCAGAAGCTCAAAAATTGGGTATTCCAATCTTTGCAATGGTTGATACAAATACTGACCCTCGTCAAGTAGATTTCCCAATCCCTGCAAATGATGATGCTTCTAAATCTATCGATATCATCTTATCTACAGTAGCTGATTCTATCAAAGCTGGTTTATCTACACGTAAAGCAGAAAAAGAAAAAGCAAAAGAATGTAAAGAAGAAGGAGCTGAAACAAAAGAAGCTTAACATTAACTTGATGATCAATTCATCGATATAATATACCTTGTAGCTCCTACACCACTTTGTGGTGTACGAGCTACTTTTATTTAAAATATTAAGAAACAAAATAAAAATATTACTATGAGCTACAAAGCAACAGCCGCTGAGGTAAGTAAATTAAGAAACGCAACTGGTGCGGGAATGATGGATTCTAAAAAAGCTTTAGAAGAAGCTGGTGGAGATTTCGATAAAGCTGTAGAAGTTTTACGTAAACAAGGACAAAAAGTAGCTGCTAAAAGAGCTGACCGTGATTCTACAGAAGGTGCAGTTATCGCTAAAGTTAACGCTGACCAAACTAAAGGTATCGTTATCGCTTTGAACTGTGAGACTGACTTCGTTGCTAAAAATGAAGCTTTCGTTGCTATGGCTAACGAAATCGCTGATTTAGCTTTGACAGTTAACTCTAAAGAAGAATTATTAGCTTTACCATTCGCAGGAATTACAGTTGGTGAAAAATTAACTGAGCAAACAGGTGTTATTGGAGAAAAAATCGAAATTGGTACTTTCCAAGCTATCGAAGGTGCTATCGTTAATTCTTACATCCACGCTGGTAACAAAATTGGTGCTGTAGTTTCTTTATCTGCTAACGTAGAAGGTGCTTCTGAAGTAGCTCGTGACGTTGCTATGCAAGTTGCTGCTATGAACCCAGTAGCATTAGATGAAACTTCTGTTGCTCAATCTGTAATTGACACTGAATTATCTATCGCTAGAGAAACTTTAGTTGCAGAAGGTAAACCAGAAAACATGATTGAAAACATCGCTCAAGGTAAATTACAAAAATTCTTCAAAGAGAATACATTAGTTCACCAAGCGTCAATCAAAGACGGAAAAACTTCTGTTCAAGATATCGTTAAAGCTGTTAACGCTGACTTGAAAGTAACTGGATTTATCCGTTACAGCTTATAATAAGCTTATAATAAGTTTATAATTTTTATTATATATCTTAAAGTGATGCTAAATTTTAGCATCACTTTTTTGTTTGGTATATATTTTGAAATGTTTGTTTTATAATTATTTATTTTTATATTTGTTAGGATTACAAGCATATGAAACACTTTATACTATTTATAACTATATTTTTATTCACCATAACATCTGCTTCAGCTCAGTCGAGATTTGATCAGGATAAAGGCTCTGTTAGTATTTATCCAAATCCTGCGAGTTCTACATTTACAATAAAATTTGACAATCCATCAAAGGCAAGTTCGGTGTCGATATATTCGATTATTGGAAATGAAGTGATGAATAAAAAATTAGACGGAAGCCAAAAAGCAAACTTTAACGTACAAAGTTTGAAAAAAGGAAAATACATTGTTCGCGTTTTTAATGAAGATGGAACAACAGAAACACAATCCTTGATTAAGAATTAAGATTATTCATATATAAAACAAAAAAGCTTCTCAAAATTTGAGAAGCTTTTTTGTTTGTAATTAGAAAGACTATTTTGCTTTCTTATAATTTTCTTCAACTTGTTTCCAATCCAAAACATTGTTAAACGCTTTCAAATAATCATCGCGTTTGTTTTGGTATTTTAAATAGTAAGCATGTTCCCAAACATCAATTCCTAAAATTGGCGTTCCTGCGATCTCTGCTCCTGGCATCAATGGATTATCTTGATTTGCTGTACTTGTAACCGCCAAACTTCCGTCCGCTTTCACAACCAACCAAGCCCAACCAGAACCAAAACGTTTAGAACCCGCTTCGTCCAATTGTTTGATTAATTCTTCTGTAGAACCAAATGTTGCTTCAATCTTCGCTTTAAGATCTCCTGTAGGGGCTTTCTGTGGCGTTGGAGACATAATATCAAAATATAGCATGTGATTGTAATATCCACCAGCATTGTTGCGTAAAGCAGCATTATTCATATCCATTTTTTTCAAAATATCTACAATATCATTCGATTTGATATTTGCTTCTTTTAGCGCTGTATTCAATTTGTTGATGTATCCTAAATAATGTTTAGAGAAATGAACTTCCATTGTTTTTGCATCAATGTATTCGTTCAATTCATCGTAACCATATTTCAAAGGTTTAATTTGGAAAGTTCCTGGGTCAGCTTTAACATCTGTAGGATTTCCAACAGGCTCTGCAACAGCTTGCACTGTATCTTGTTTTACAACTTCTTTAGTTGTTGAGTCAGCATTTTCTTTCTTCGTTTCGCATGACTGAACAAAGAAAAGAACACCCAAAACTGACATCAAAAATATACCCTTTTTCATCTTATTCTTTTATGTAGTTTACTTATGATATTAATATTTCTACTAAAATATACTAAAACTATCGAATATAAAATTGATTTCTTTTAATTTTCTGTTAAAATGGAGATTATCATCTAAATCAATAAAGGTAATTTGTTTGTATATTTGATTCATGGATATTGAAATTAATAAAGAAGAATTAAATGATCTAGTTGATAAATTATATTTATTAACTGAAGATTATAAAAATTTGGCTAAAGAAATTTTTAAATATAAAGCTATGAAAGTTGATTTTATTGCTCTTAGTATTTTAAATAGAGCTATGTCAATTAATGAAGGTTTTAGATTATTATTTCAAGAAAATAATTTTTACTCTGCAACTCATCTAATTAGAATACAAATGGATAATCTAATTAGATATAATTCTATCCTAGTTGCTAAAGACGATAGTTATATTGATTATATATTAGACGGAAAAGAAATCAGAAAATTCCGCGATAGCATTTTAAAAAAGAATTTCAATGATGCTTATTTAGTTGAACAAATTTCAAAAAAATTTCCAGAAATAAAAATTTTATACAAAAAATACTGTGGCTTTATTCATTTTAGTAACGAACATTTAGAAAGAATAAAAACCTTTCCTAATATTGAAAATGTAAAATTTCGTGTAGAGATAGGTAATTTCGAAAATTATTCACATCAAGAAAAAGTAGAAATTGTATCTGATATGATTACTATTTCATTATTTATTTTTAATCAAATCAATTATTGGACCGAAGCAAAAAAGACCATAAAATAAAAAAACCTTCCATTCGGAAGGTTTTCTTGTTATATAGAGTTTCTTAATCTCTTTTATAATCTACAACAGCTTCTATAAAAGCTTGTGCATTTTCAACTGGAATATTTGGTAAAATTCCGTGACCTAAATTGGCAATATATTTATACGGACCAAAATCGTCAATCATTTCTTTTACCATTTGCTGAATAGTTTCTGGTGGCGATAACAAACGAGAAGGATCAAAGTTACCTTGTAACGTCTTTTTGAAACCTGTAAACTCACGCGCTAATTGTGGCGTAATCGTCCAATCAACACCCAAAGCAGATGCTTTAGAATCTGCCATTTTCTCTAAAGCAAACCAACAACCTTTTGCAAAAACAGTTACAGGAACTACTTTAGAAACTTCGTTTACAATTTGCTCGATGTATTTCCAAGAAAATTCATCATAATCTTTTGGCGATAACATTCCACCCCAAGAATCAAAAATCTGAATCACATTTGCACCATGTTCCACTTTTTTCAACAAATATTGAATCGTTGTTTGTGTAATTTTTTCTAATAATTGGTGTGCTGCAACTGGATTTTGGAAACAAAAACCTTTCGCTTGATCAAAAGATTTAGAACCACGACCTTCCACTGCATAACACAACAATGTCCAAGGCGAACCTGCAAAACCAATCAACGGAATTTTATTGTCCAACTCTTTCTTTGTAATATCCATCGCTGCATAAACGTATCCTAACTCTTCTTCAACATCAGGAATATAAACTTTTTCTACATCTTGAGCTGTACGAATAGGATTCTCTAACCAAGGACCAACACCAGGTTTCATCTCGAAATTCATTCCCATTGCTTGTGGCACAACCAAAATATCTGAAAAGATAATTGCTGCATCTAACGGAAAACGACGAATTGGTTGAACTGTAATTTCAGCCGCTAACTCTGGCGTTTGACAACGTGTAAAGAAATCATATTTATCTCTCAATTCGATAAACTCTGGTAAATAACGTCCTGCTTGACGCATCATCCACACTGGCGGACGCTCTACCTCCTCACCTCTCAATGCTTTTAAAAGCAAATCATTTTTTATCATTGATGTATTTTTTTATATTTTCAATAACTACTTCCACCAATGGTGTTTGCGCAGTTATAATTTCATGATTTGGATAAACTTCTTCTATCGCAGAAGTTGTTGTATTTCCGATTGTAAAAATACGCGAACTTTCTGAAATTTCATTTTGTTGATGAAACGCTTTGAATGACAACGGACTAAAAAAAGCATACACATCAAATGTTTCATTTAATTGATAAACAATTTGCCCTGATTGATATGTTATAATTTGATTGACTTCGTGATTTGCTTTTGATAATTCATTCACCAACAAATCTCGACGGGAAGAACCACATAAGAAATTCCATTTCGGAGAATAATTTCCTGAAATTAATTTCGAAGCTAAATCTTCTGCATAATCTTCAACCAACACAACATCTCTGTTTTGCGCTTTTAGTTTTTCTGCCGTTTTTTTTCCAACAACAAAAAAATGACCATTCAATTCCAAATCTTGAATGGCATTTACAGTATTTTGACTCGTCACGATAAACTGATGAACGGATTCATCAATCTGTGCATAAATTTCATTTTTCGAAGTCAAATCGATTTGTAAAGTTGGTTTACAAACCACCTCAACATCAGTTCCAAATTCTTTTTCAAGCAATTCAGAAGAAATTAACTTCGTGAATAAAACCTTCGTTCGCACTATTTCGTTCCGATTTCTTTTTTTATTTGTTCAATCATTTTTGCTGCACCTTGTGCAATACATTCTTCAGCAAATTCGCGACCTTTCGTCAAATATTCATCTGCTTTGAATTGTCTTTCGATTGAAATCATTTCTTGTCCATCAATGGTTAAAATTGCTCCTTTGAAGGAGTAATTTTCTTCATCAATTTTCTCAACTAATGCTCCAATTGGCGCTGTACAACCACCTTCTAAAACATTCAAAAATTGACGTTCTACCGTTGCAAAAAGTTCACATTGAGGATTATTAATATCACTCAAATCCAAACCTTCTTTGGCTACAATTCCTAAAATTCCTTGTGATGGTGCAGCAATCATCCAATCAATCACTTTATAATGAAGACCTTTTTCTGCCAATTCATCTAAAATTTCTGAACGATCCAAACCTGCAAAAGCAAAAACAGCTCCGTCCCAATCTGCATTATCTTGCAACTTTTTCAGACGTAATTGCACATTTCCACGTAAATCTACAATCGTATCATTTGGATATTTATGATTCCAAAATGCTTTACGACGCAAAGATCCAGTAGCGATAACACGATGTTTTTTCTCGAAAATATCTTCCGATTTGTACACCAAAATATCCGCAGAACTTGCGCGTTCTGGATATGCAATCAACTCTAATTTTTCTGGTAAAACAGTTGGCACATCTTTCAACGAATGAACCGCAATATCTACTTGATCATTCAACAAAGCAATGTCCAATGAACGCGTAAAAACACCTGTTAAACCTAATGAATAAATGGGTTGTTTTAGATTTGCATCGCCTTCAGAAGTAATCGGAACGATTTCTGTTGGATGACCTTTTGCCTCAAGAATAGAAGCAACTTTATTGGCTTGCCAAAGCGCTAACGGACTTTGACGTGTACCAATTTTTATTGTTTTCATGATTGTATTAAGCTTGTTTTAAATGAAACATTTTTTCGATTAACTGAATTGTTTCGTCTGCGTTTTCTTTATTTTCGATCAAATAAGAAGCAAACTGATTTGTAATTTTCTGAATTACTTTTTCAGTTAAAATCGTTTCATTTTCGTCGATATTTACATTGTCTTTTTTCAAGTTATTTAAAGCAAAACTCTGAAAAAAGTCTAATCTATCTTTGAAAGATTGAATAGCTGGAACCAATTCTCTGGTTTCTAACCATTCGTAAAACTCTGTAGAATGCTCCTCTATAATTGCCAATGCTTCTGGAATTGCATTGCGACGTTGCGCAATTGTATCGTCTACCATTTTAGATAATCCATCTACATTTACCAATTGAATAGATTCGCGAGCAGCCAATGTATGAATTACATTTTCTGGAACTGACATATCAATAATCGTCATTTCCTTATCGAACGGAATCATTTCTTCTGTAATCGTGTAATTACTTGCTCCCGTTGCAACAATTAGAATATCTGTTTTTTGTAATTCTTCTTTTAATTCGCTGTGATCTTTTACGGTAATATCGTATTTCAGTCCAAGAATTTCTGCCTTTTCTTTTGTACGATTGATTAGCGTAATGTTTGTATTTGGATAATGTTTGACCAAATTAGCACACGTATTACGACCAATTTTACCAATTCCGTACAACAAAATATTTTTGTCAACTAAGTTTCCTTGCGTTGCTTGAATAAAATTAACCGCTGAATATGCAACCGAAGCAGAACCGTTACTTAAGAAAGTTTCGTTCTTCACTTTTTTACTAATTTGAATCGCAGTATTTACCATACGCTCTAAAAAAGCATTTGATGCACCTTGTTTTTTGAAACGAGAAAACCAAATTTTGATTTGTCCGATGATATCAAAATCACCTAAAATCTGACTTTCTAATCCCGACGAAACACGGAATAAATGTGTAATCGCTTCTTCTCCTTCTTTTACCATCATAAATTGACGGAATTCATCTGCATTACCTTCTGTGTATTTACAATATTGCTCAACGATTTGATCTTCGTTTTCTGCAAAACCATAAAATTCAGTACGATTACAAGTTGATACAATAAAAAAGTTTTCTAATCCATTCGTTTTAGAATCTTGCGTAAACGTTTCAACTTGTTCCGGGAAAAATGTAAATTTACCACGTGTAATGGCGTCAGCTTTTTCATAACTGATTCCGATTACGTAAAAATTTTCTTCCGTTTTATTACCTCTAATTGCCATTTCTTCAAATACTGATACAAAAGTAGTTTCAAAAGTCTTCGAAAAATAACTTTAAAAAGAAAAAATAACGCTAAAAATTAAAGTTTGCTTTTTTAGAATAATTATAAATTAAAGGTTTATATTTGTATGTAAACCATTATAAAGAGCGAAGTTGACAATTATCACGTTTTTTATATGACAAACCTCATTATTCAAAATGGAATTAAAAAATACCCATAAAAGTAAAATTAACGAGTATAAATTGTCAACAGACGTATTTATCGCTCAAATAGACAACTTTACAGCTTCTACAGACACGATTCTGAAAGGAATTGACAAGCGTTATATACAATTCTATTTTTGTACAAAAGGTTCGTTGACATTTAATTTTAATAATGGTATTTATAAAATCAATTTGAACGAAGGAAAAAGCTTTTTGTTCTATTATCCGACATTGGACATTCCATTATCGTTGAATATAAATGCCGAAAGCAAGGTTTATATTGTGGTTTTGTCTATTCAGAAATTACATCAATTGTTTGCAGAATATCAAATTCAGAATAATTTGATTTCGAGTATGACGCAAGAAAAATTTTATATTGAACGAGAAATTGGACCTTCAATAAAATTAGTTTTGAATCAAATTGAACAAATGAAACTTTCTCCGCAATTTCAAAATTTATTTTTGATTGGAAAAATGTACGAATTATTCACCCTTTATTTTTCTGAAATTGAAAGTCAAACCGAACATTGTCCTTTCTTAAATGATGAAAATGAAGGAAAACGAATCAAAGAAATCAAAGATTATTTATTAGCTGATTTTAAAAATCCGCCAACAATCAAACAACTTTGCGAAAAATTTTCGATCTCGGAATATCATCTGAAAGAAGGTTTCAAGGAACTATACGGAACAACTGTTTATGGTTATTTGTTGGATAAAAAACTGGAATATGCATTGCATAAATTAGAAGAAAATCAACAAATGGTAAAAGATATTTCGTTTGAAATTGGTTACGAAAACCCATCTCATTTTATATCAGCATTTAAGAAGAAATATGGCTTAACTCCTAAACAATACATTAAACAATTTCAGTAAAAACTTTAAGAATTGTTAATCTTAATATCATTTATTAACTACTTATAAATACTTACTTTTGTTAAATATTTATAAATAGTTATGCAAAAATTTTTGCTTCTTTTATTTCCTTTTGCCGCTTTTGCGCAACAACCCGACTATTATGAAGGGATTGATTTTAATCAAAATGGAAAAACTATAAAGGAAGAATTACACGATTTAATCAATGCTACACATCATGCAGTTAGCTATACGCCTGGAGTTTGGAATATTTTAGATAAATCTGACTTGGATTTAGATTCAAAAGGTCGCGTTTTATTGATTTATGGTTTCACAGATAATTCTACTGTTTATGCAGAACAGCGCACGCGTGATATAAACAACAAAAACAACTCTTCAAGTGGAAGTACAATCGGAAAATGGGAACGCGAACATGTTTTCCCAAAATCTTTAGCAGTTCCTAAACTTGATACTGATCGTCCTGGAACTGGAACAGATGCTCATAATTTACGCGCAGTTGATAGACAAATAAATTCGACTAGACGTAACAATGCTTATCGCGAAAAATGGGCACAAGATGTGACAGGACAAGCCAAATTAATCAATGGAGGTTTTTATCCTGGTGATGAATGGACGGGAGATGTCGCGCGAATTATTATGTATATGTATGTACATTATGGTATGGAAACCGATCCACAATTGGTTGCGTATAACAATACGACAACAACCAATAATGATGGAATGCCAGATATGTTTTTGAAATGGAATGTATAGGATAAAGTATCTGAATTTGAGAAAGTCCGAAACGAAATTATTGCCGAAACACAAGGAAGTCGAAATCCATTTATTGATAATCCGTATTTAGCAACGTTGATTTGGGGAGGAGATAAAGCCGAAAATACTTGGCCTGAATTATCTGCGAACGATTACAATTATCAACAAACGCTTGTAGAAGTTTTTCCTAATCCAACAACAGACAAAGTAAAGATTAATGCTAAGAATTTTGATTATGTGAATTTATATGATTTTAACGGTCGTTTACTTGGAATTGAATTAGGTTCGGAAGTTAATTTGAAAAATTATCCAGCTGGAATGTATATTTTATCTATTCACCTAAAAGATGGAAACATCGTCACAAAAAAAGTGATTAAAAAATAATTTTAAACAAAAAATTCCAACTCTAAGAGTTGGAATTTTTTGTTTATTCATTTTAACAACCTTCATTATACATTACATCGAAAGAAACTACTTTATCATTCACTAAATAAAATTGTAGAATCGATCCATTATCATAATCTTCAACATTAAAATAACGAAAAGCTTTTGTTCTTTTATCCGTTTTATCATCATAACCATCGAAAATAGAAATATTCAGATTTTTATATTTATTAATTAACTCATCCAAAGATGAGCCAATTTTAATTCCAGATAATGTTTTAAGACTAGAATCCGAAGACTTAACACTATATACAGTTAAAGTAGAAGAACCTGCTGTCTCCTCACCATTTGTTGTCAATCCAACTTTATATGTTACTCCTTTAGAGACAATTGTTACATCACCATCAGGATAACCATATTCATTCAATTTTATTTTGAATTTTTGTCCAGTTAATTTTTCTAATTCAGACAATTTCATTCCAAGTTTTACGTCATTAATACGAGTTGTAGAAACTTGCGCTTGCAAAGCTATTCCAGCTACAAAAGCAGCTATAAAAAATATTTTTTTCATTTTTATGTATTTAGGTTTTAATCATTATTTTAAAGTGTACATTCTTCTGGGTTATAAGAACTCAATCTTATTGTTGTTACAATTTCATTTTTCAAAGAAAAAGTCAATATAACACCATTTTCTCTATCATCAATTCTAAATTCTCTGTTATTATTATTCGATTTATCCAAAAACACATTATATTTTGACGAATAAGCTTTCCACAAATCCTCCAACGTACTACCAATTCCAATTCCAGACAAAGTTTTGATATTTTTACTTGTTGTAGAAATAGAACTTAAATAGGTGTCATTTTCTGTTTTACTCAAATAACCACTTCTTATTTCGATTGTATAATCAATCCCTTTTAGGGTGACATTCGTTTCTCCTTCATCAACAATTGCAGCAATTTCTTCACCTAACAATTTCAACACTTCGAACGGACGCATACCAATTTTCAGTTCATTCATTCGTGTTGTAGAAATCTGACCAAATCCAACAACCGAAAGCAAGAAAAATCCTAATAAAGTTATTTTAATCCTCATAAATTTTATTGTTTAAATATCCCGATTCTGTCTCATCATCTTCAAAAATATCTTACACCGAAATATCATATTTTTTGTACGCTTTCCATAAATCGTCCAACGAACTTCCAACTTTTATTCCTGATAAAGTCAAAAGTTTAGAGCTGACAGACGAAACCATACATACTTCGAATTGTTTTGTTTTCAAATTTTTATAGTACGAAATATGATATTTAATTCCATTCAACTCAATGTCCTGTTCAGGCATTTCTGCATTATTTACATCATAAAGAGCTAATTGATTTGGTGTTAAAGCTGCAACTTGTTTTTGCTTCATTTCGTACGAAATATCTCCAAATTTGGAAGTCGTTACTTTTTGAGCAAACATTATCGAAGTGAATAGCAAGAAGCACCCTAAAATTGAAAAAAATCGACTAAGCATAAGCATTAATTTGAGCAATATGTTTTACAATTTTTCCATTATCCAAAACCCAAAGTGCATCATAAACACCAGCTCCATCGCTATATGTACCGAACAAATAATATTGATTTAACTCTTTATTGTAAGTAAGTTTTGTTGCTGATAAATTCGCATTATATAAATTGATAAAATATTCTTTTGGAATGATAATTTCTTTTCCTTTGAATGATATTTTAAACGATTTGAATTCTGTTTGAGGAATCATTCCATCCGAACCAAGAAAATCTTTTTCATCAATCGCATAAACAAAATCACTTTCCTTGAAAATTTTATGTTTTTTCGAATTAAATTCTTGCGTTTCGAGCTGAATGGTATAATCAGCAACCGAAAATTCTATTTTAGAATCATTGACTGAAGTTGGTGAAATAGTTTCAAAATCTTCTAACTTTTTGATTCGATCATAGTAAACAAAACCAGCTTTTTCAGGCTGATATTCAACTAAATACCATTTCGAGTTTTCTTCATCAGAATCAATTGGATAAATTGAATTTGAATTGACTTTAGCAACAATTTTAGACGAAATATTTTTATCATCTCTCACATTTGCAAAACCATCTTTATCTTGCACAATCCCAAATTGAGCTTGCACAAAATAGCCTAAAAAAGTAGTAAGAATGAATAAACTTTTTTTCATTTTTTGATTCGATTTTCTTGAAGTAAAGCTAACAAAATCTAAACCAAAAATTTTCACGAATTATAGTGATTTTACAAAATCGATATTTCTTTTCAAACCATCAAATTTTGTACGTTTTACAGGTGATTTCTTAAAAATTTCTCGAAAAACATCCTCTGTAATTTCTTCCCAATCTTTCTTCGAGAATTGATTAATTTTCTTATGACCAACAAAACGAGTTTCTTTCGTTGGCAACGAAAAACGATTCCATGGACAAACTTCTTGGCAAAGATCACAACCAAAAATCCAATCATCAAATTTTCCTTTCATTTCGGTCGGAATTTGATCTTTCAATTCAATTGTAAAATACGAAATACACTGACTTCCGTTCACTGTTTTATTGGGTAAGATTGCCTCAGTTGGGCAAGCATCAATACAACGCGTACATTTTCCACAATGATCAGTTTCAATTGGAGAATCATAAGCTAAATCCAAATCAATAATTAATTCGGATAAAAAGAAAAACGAACCTTTTTGTTTAGATAACGTCAACGAATTTTTTCCAACCCAACCAATTCCAGCTTTTTTCGCCCATGCATGTTCCAGAATTGGTGCTGAATCGGTAAAAGCTCTTCCGCTCACCTCCCCTATTTCTTCTTGAATAAAATCTAACAACTCGCGCACTTTTTCCTTCACGACAAAATGATAATCTTCGCCTTGCGCATACATCGCAACTTTGTAAGAATTAGGATTTCGATCTAAATCTTGGTAATAATTATACGCCAACGAAATCACAGATTTTGCTCCTTCGACCAAAATTCGAGGATCCAGTCGCATATCGAAATGATTTTCCATATACTGCATTTCTCCATGATAATTATTCTTTAACCAAGACTCTAAACGTGGAGCTTCCTCTTCCAAAAAATCTGCTTTGGCAATACCACACGAAATAAATCCCAATGCTTCAGCTTTTTCTTTGATTCGATGGGACCATTTTATTTTGATATGTTCTTCTGTTTGAAGGAGCATTAGTTAATTCGTAATTATGAATTTATAATTATTATATCGACGAGATTAAATTTTATCATTCTGAATGAAACGTGAGTGAAATGAAGAATCTTAGATTCCTCCTAACGCAAGAATAATATGTCGTGTGAGCCATTTTCGATTTATTAGAGTAAGAAAATCGTTAAGATTCTTCGACAAGCTCAGAATGACTTAGAACAAAATTACAAATCAAACAAATCGGTTTGAGGTGAATTTTCTCCACGATATTTTACACCAATATGTTTGAAAGCTTTTTCTGTTGCCACACGTCCACGAGCAGTACGCATCAAATAACCTTCTTGAATGAGATACGGTTCATAAACTTCTTCTAATGTTCCACCATTTTCTCCAACTGCTGTTGCTAAAGTTGTAATTCCGACTGGTCCACCTTTAAATTTTTCAATAATTGTTGATAAAATTCTGTTATCCATTTCATCTAAACCATTATCATCAACTTTTAGAGCTTTTAAAGAAAATTCAGCAATTGATAAATCAATTTTTCCATTTCCTTTAATTTGTGCAAAATCTCGAGTCCTTCTCAATAAAGCATTTGCTATACGAGGAGTTCCACGACTACGACCTGCAATTTCTATCGCCGCTCTTTCGTCAATTGGTGTGTCTAAAATACGAGAAGATCGCTCAACAATCGTACTTAATAATTCAACATTATAATATTCGAAACGGAAATTAATTCCAAAACGAGCACGAAGCGGCGCAGTTAATAAACCAGAACGCGTTGTTGCACCAATTAATGTAAAAGGATTCAAACCAATTTGAACCGAACGTGCATTTGGTCCAGATTCGATCATAATATCAATCTTAAAATCTTCCATTGCCGAATACAAATATTCTTCGATAACGGGAGACATACGATGGATTTCATCAATAAAAAGCACATCATTTTCTTCCAAATTCGTCAATAAACCAGCTAAATCACTCGGTTTATCGAGAACTGGTCCAGATGTAATTTTGATTCCTACACCTAATTCATTCGCAATAATATTTGCTAATGTCGTTTTTCCCAAACCTGGAGGTCCGTGCAACAAAACGTGATCTAATGCTTCGCCACGAAGTTTAGACGCTTTTACGAAAACTTCTAAATTCTCTAGAATATGCGCTTGTCCAGCAAAATCATCAAAACTTTGCGGACGAACAGTATTTTCGTGATTTAGATCGTCATCTGGATAAAATTCTTTATCAGGATTTAATAAATCTGACATAAAATGATGATATAAATTATAATGATGATATTACGAAGGACAAATTAAATTATCCTCCGTACTTTTACAACTACAAAGAACGCAATATTTTTTTAGATAAAAAGAATTATGAGCAAAGGAATATTATTAGTGAATTTAGGTTCGCCCGATTCTACCAATGTTGAAGACGTAAGAACTTATTTACGCGAATTTTTAATGGATAAGAAAGTTTTGGATTCTCCTTGGATTATTCGTAAAACTATTGTTGAATTATTTATTTTACCAAAAAGACCCGAAAAATCTGCTGAAGCTTACCGAAAAATTTGGACAAAAGAAGGTTCTCCTTTAATTGTTTACTCTAAAATTTTGAGAGATATGATACAAAAACAAATGGATATTCCAGTTGTTTTGGCAATGCGTTACAAAAACCCTTCGATAGAAGCTGGTTTACAAGAGCTTTATGACAAAGGTGTTCGCGACATTTTGGTTGTTCCTTTATACCCTCAATACACAATGTCTTCTACAGAAACTGTTGCGGATAAAGTGCTTGAAATTCAGAAAAAAAGTTACAAAGACACTAAGATTAATTTCTTGAAAGCTTTTTACAATCATCCAGATTATATCAAGGTTTTAGGAGATTCTATCAAAGAAAAATTACCTGAGAATTTTGATAAATTATTGTTTTCTTATCACGGAATTCCAGAACGTCACGATAATAAAGCACTTCGTGCTGCAAAAGCGAGCAAATTACCTATTGAAACTTATCGTAATCAATGTTTTGAAACAACACGTTTGGTAACCGAATACTTGCAATTACCAGAAGATAAATATACCACTTCTTTTCAGTCTCGTTTAGGTCGTGACCCTTGGATTAAACCTTATACAGACCACATGTTAGAAGAATTTCCTGCACAAGGCGTTAAGAATTTAGCGGTTTGCACCCCTGCCTTTGTTTCGGATTGTTTGGAGACTTTGGAAGAAATTTCGATGGAAGGACAAGAAGAATTCTTAAAAGCTGGTGGTAAGCAATTTACATACATCCCTTGTTTGAATGATCGTCAAGATTGGGTGGATACATTAGTGAAATGGTTGAAAGGTTGGCAAAATAATTAAGAAAGGTTTTTAGCCTTACAAAATAAATTAGATATCTTTGTTTGGAATTTTTCAATTTTAAACAAAGATATTTTTTTTAAAATGAGACTAATTTTCTCAATTATATTTTTAGTCCTATCACTTTTTAGTTCGGCTCAATTTTTAGATACTAGTGGAAATCTAATTATTGATGGTCGAAAATATCTGAAATCCAAAGTGGATACTACAGGACGAAAATCGGGTTGGGAAATTTATGGTGCAAATACTTTAACCGTTAATCAAAATACCTTTTCCAATTGGATGGCAGGTGGTGAAAATTCGGTTTCACTAAATGCTAAAGCTGATTACGAATTTAATTTCCGAAAAAAGAAACACTTTTGGGACAATCGTTTTATTTTTGAATATGGTTTTTTAGACAATAAAACCAATGGAACGCGTAAAACTGCTGACAATCTAAATATCACAACTTCTTATGGATATTTGATAAAAGAAAAGTGGTACCTAACCTCATCACTTAATATTCGTTCACAGTTTTCTACAGGTTACAATTACGGAACAACTCCAAAAACAAAACTATCAAACTTATTTGCGCCTGCATATGTAACAATTGGGGTCGGTGCGAATTATACGCCAAATTCTAATTTTTCTGTCAGTTTTCAACCTTTAACATCAAGAACAACAATTGTAGCAGACAAAGATTTGCAAAAGAAAGGAACTTATGGTTTACGAAACGATGGAGATACGTTTCTTTTTGAAGTTGGAGCATATTTAGGTGGTCGATACAAAATGAAACTTTTTGATAACGTAACTTACGATAATAATATTGGAATTTTCTCTAATTATTCGAACAAATTTTATAACCTCGATATTGTATATGCTGGATTATTAGACATGAAAATTAATAATTTTATGTCCACACAATTAACCATCAATTTGATTTATGATGAAGATCAAGTTACTCAAACACAATTTAAACAAGCCCTCGGAATTGGCTTAACATATAAAATAGACAGTACTAAGAAAAAAGATAAGAAGAAACGTAGAAAGAAGGAAATTCTCCCATATTTCGATACATCTGGCATTTCCCCAGTCAAATTACCTAGAATAAAACTGGATAAACAAAACTATGATCAAGTTTTTGATAAAAATACAATTGACGAAAAATCAACATATATTAAATCAGAATCCATATTTTTGGAGTAAGTTAATATAAATCAATCAAATCTACATGAAAAAATTTTTATTTGTATTAGCAATTTTAGGAAGTGCTACAACTTTTGCGCAAACAGTAAAAGATGGTAAAGTAGCTACTGATAGCAAGCGTTATTTAAAAGATCAAAAATTTGATGGCCGTCAACCAGGATGGTTCGTTTCGGGAAATAATTCACTTTTATTTTCTCAAAGTGCATTCAGTAATTGGGTTGCGGGAGGTGTAAATTCGTTTGCGCTGAACGGAAGTTTAGATTACGAATTTAACTTGACAAAAGAGAAACATATTTGGGATAATCGTGTTGTTTTAGGATACGGAATCCAGACTAACAAAGGCGAAAGTTCTCGCAAAACAAATGATGTTATCGACTTAACTTCTTCTTATGGTTACAGCATCGGAAATCATTGGTATTTAGCTTCCTCTATGAATTTTCGCACACAATTTACAGATGGTTTTGATTATTCAAGAGATCCAAAAACGAAGATTTCAGCCTTGATGGCTCCAGGTTATTTAAGTTTAGGATTGGGTATTGATTACAAACCAAGCGAAAATTTTCAAATTAATATTCACCCATTTACACCAAGAATGACCTTTGTCTTAGACAAAGATTTACAGAAAAAAGGAAATTTTGGACTTAAAAATGATGGAGACAATACTTTATTTGAATTCGGTGCATATTTAGGTGCGCGATATAAACTACAAATTATGGAAGGAATTTCTTATGATAACCGTGTCGGAATCTATGCAGATTACCTGAAAAATTTCGGAAATATGGACGTTGCTTATCAAGGAATTTTGGATATGAAAGTGAACAAGTTTGTTTCGGCACAAGTAAGTGTCAACCTATTGTATGATGAAGATCAAATCAAAAAAACACAGATTAAACAAACACTTGGAATTGGATTTAATTACAAATTTGATAACACGCCACCAAAAATAGAAGAAGCTCCAGCAATTGCATTTATGCAAGAAGCACCAATTTTCGAAGAAAAAGAAGAAACTGTAGAAGTAGCAACAAATATTCTAAAAAGAGAACCAATTCTTAATGAAACAAAATTAGTCACTCAATAATATTTTTAACCTGCTTTTAATAAGCAGGTTTTTTATTTTTCTTATTTTTATAACTCAATAGAAGAATAAAATGACAAAAAATATTTTCGGCGCACTTTTACCACAAATTTTAATAATTGTTTGGGCAGCTTTCGAGCTTTACCTTGGGTTCAACAACGAACAAAATAACCGCATCATTCTTAGCGCAATCGTGATATTAATCTTCGTTATTTTTACAATTATTACATTACTCAAGGTAATTAAATATCCCAACGACCCAACTTATTTGAAGAAAAAGTAATTTATATAAATGTAATTCTTAAAACTGAACGTTTAACTTTGAGACCAGTCACACTTGATGATACTGAAACAATTCATCAATTATATTCTATCGAAGAAGTTGATTAATACAACACGTAGGAATTCCAGAAAATATAGAGGTTACAATTCTTCATGTAAAAGATTTAGTAAAATCTAATCAAGGAGAACAACCACAAGCTTATACTTTTGTTATCGAAAATGACAATCAATTTGATGGATTAATTTCTTTAAATTTAGGTAGGGCTAAATACAAGAATGCAGAAGTTTGGTTTAAACTTCATCCAGATTTTTGGAACAAAGGAATTGCAACAGAAGCTTTAAGAGAAATTATTTCTTTTGGATTCAATACGTTAAATCTTCATAGAATCGAAGCTGGATGCGCAATTGAAAATATTGGTTCTTACAAAGTTCTTGAAAAAGTTGGAATGATTCGAGAAGCACATACCAGAAAGCTTCTTCCTCTAAAATCTGGTTGGGCAGATAATTATGGCTACGCTATTTTATCGACTGACTTACGATAAAAATTAAGTCATTGCAAACTCATTTTAGAATCATATCTTATTTGATAACAAGTTCAGCTTATCTACAAATTCTCCCTTAAATTTCGTAAACTTGTGTTATAAAACAACAAAAATGAAATTAATCGGTCCTTTCAGACAAATTATAACACTTGCCAATTTACCTTTAAAAGGTGCTATTCACGAAAACCAAGTCGAAGTTCTCGAAGATGGAGGAATTATTATTGATGATGAAACAATTGTAGAAATAGGAAATTTCGAAACGCTTTCTCAACAACATCCAACTATCGAAATTGAACATATCGAAACGGAACAAATTCTTCTTCCTGGATTTGTAGATTCGCATACACACGTTTGTTTTGGAGGAAATCGTGCCAAAGATTTCGCCATGCGTTTGGACGGAAAAACCTATTTAGAAATTGCCGAAAGTGGTGGTGGAATTTGGTCTACTGTGACAGAAACACGTAAGAAAACAGTTGACGAACTGAAAGATATTACGCTAAAACATATTGCCCAATTAGCTAAACAAGGAATCACAACTGCTGAAGTAAAATCTGGTTATGCTCTCTCTGTTGAGGGTGAAATTAAAATGTTAGAAGCGATAAATATGGCGAATCAAGAAAGTGAGATTGATTTGATTCCTACTTTTTTAGGTGCGCATATGAAACCAAAAGATTTTGAAGGTTCGAACAAAGAATATTTAGAACTTTTGGTGAAAGAAGTTTTTCCTAAATTAAAATCTGATGATTTAGCAAATCGTATCGATATTTTTGTGGAACAATCTGCTTTCTCTGTTGAGGAAGGCGATTATTTCTTAAACGAAGCAAAAAATCAAGGTTTTGATATTACGATTCACGCTGATCAATTTACAGCTGGAGGAAGTTATTTAGCTACAAAATTCGATGCTTTGAGTGCAGATCATTTAGAATTTTCAGGAGAAGAAGAAGTGAAAAAACTTGCCAATTCTGATGTTGTTGCAACTGTTTTACCTGGCGCTTCTATCGGTTTGGGAATGCAATATGCACCTGCTCGAAAATTGTTAGATGCTGGTTGTTGCGTTTCGATTGCTTCGGATTGGAATCCTGGCTCAGCTCCAATGGGAAATCTTCTTACACAAGCTTCTGTTTTGGCTACTTTTGAGAAATTATCAATGGCAGAAGTTTTAGCTGCAATTACTTTTCGTGCTGCAAAGGCTTTAAATTTAGCTGATCGTGGAACAATAGAAAAAGGTAAAAAAGCCGATTTTATCAGCTTCTCTACCTTCGATTATCGTAATATTATCTATTATCAAGGACAATTACAACCAACAAATGTATGGAAAAATGGTGCTTTGATTAATCAATAGTGTAAATATTATCAGGAGTGATGGTGTTTGTCGGCGTGTAAATTAACCAATCGGTAATCATTTCTTGCGGATAAAGACCTTCATCTCCTTCATTCAAACCTTCTACAGCATAAGGACGATTCAAACAAACGCCAAAAATTTCGTTGTTCTCATTGATTCCGTACACATCAAACCAAATGTGTTCCTTATTCATTTCATGATCGACATCAAATCCTAATTTAATTAAAAATCGATAATAATTTTCTTCATCTGCTTCTGGATTAAAATATGTGTTAAATGCTTTTTTATACAATTCAAAACGTTGATAAGCCAAGGCTGACATTCGTTCCGTTTCCTGATCGCTGATAAAGAAAATCGGATTATCTGCAATTGTCGCCGCATAAACTTCTGGTGTCAATGTATGTCCTTCTTGCACCGCTAACAAAACGCCACAAGGTTCATAATTTTCGTTTTCTGGCTGACGTTCATTGTAACCTCCAGGAATTTTAGCAGGATAATCTTTCACCACATCTTCCCAACGTTTCCAACAAAATGTAATATCCAAACCATCATAACCAATATTAAATTCTTCATTTTCTGGCGAACGAAAATCTGGTTTGATAAACGCATTTACAATCATATCCAAAGCCGAATTCATCTGCTCTACTCCATCTTTGATGTTCAACATCTCCAACTCCACAGAACCGCAACGATGCAAACCATGCGTATGCATCCAATACACGCGATCGCCATTTTCATCCTCATCATAAACGCCATGAATCACATATAAATACGAAGGCGCAGGCGGAATTTCTGACTCTGCTGTCACTTTAGCCCATTTACCAGAAAGCAAACGATAAGGCATAAAATCGACAACAATAGACGGGTTTTCAACAATTGCTTGCATAATTTTTAATTGCAAATGAAAACTATCCAATGCATCATTTCCAAAATACATCACAGATTCCAAATAAAAATCTTGTTGCGTTGCAATTTCCATTTCTTCGTCCGAAATCATATTTCCAAAACCAAATTCAGAATAATCGTTACTTCTCGCATCCACAACATACAAATTCACATCAAATTCTTCCTCCAAATAAGACACTACAAGTTGATATTCTTGCTTTACAGCTCCATTTTCGTCTTTATCAATCTCGATAAGATCAAAATTGATTAATTGAAAATAATCGGTTGATTTTAGACTTTTTTCAATTGATTCTCTTGAAAATACAAAATCTTTCGACGAAGGAAAAATTCCCATTGTAGAAGGTAAACTCAATCCATCCTCTGCAATTCCTTTGTACAATTCTTGATTTGTCATAGTTATTTTTAGTTTGTTTTTTGTTAAAGATAAATGTTTTAAGTTCATCAAAATTTTAGCAAAATGTTAAACTTTAAAATGATTAAAGATGATAATTCAGTTCGCATTACGTTAATTTATTGTAATTTTGTTCGCATAATTTTACAATTATGATAGCATCTATGACAGGTTACGGTAAATCCGTATTGGAATTACCTGAGAAAAAAGTAACGATAGAAATCCGTTCTTTAAACAGTAAAACACTAGATTTAAACACGAGAATTCCTTCTTTTTATCGTGAAAAAGAATTAGAAATCAGAAACCTTATTTCAGAAAAAGTTCAACGTGGAAAAGTTGATTTTTCGATGTTAGTAGAGTTAAATCCTGCTGCAAGAAATCAAAATATAAATGCTGAATTAATCAAAAGTTATATGGCAGAATTTAAATCAATCACACCAAATGTGACTGATGGTGAATTATTGCCTGTAGTAATGCGCCTTCCAGACGTTATTTCGTACACGCAAGACGATTTGAGTGAAGACGAATGGAATCAAATTCGCGCAACAATTATTGATGCAATTGACGCTTTAAATCAATTTAGATTAGACGAAGGAAAAGTTTTAGAGAAATATTTGACTTTAAACTTGAATAATATTTTGGAGCTTTTAACACAAGTTGTGCCTTTTGAAAAAGAACGAATTGAAACTATCAAAGAACGTTTCAATAAACGTTTAGAAGAAGTAAAAGTTGATATTGATCAAAATCGTTTTGAGCAAGAATTAATTTTCTATTTGGAAAAATTGGACATTACTGAAGAAAAAGTTCGTCTAAAAAACCATTGCGAATATTTCTTGAAAGAATTAGCTGGAACTGAATCAAATGGGAAAAAACTAGGATTTATTTCGCAAGAAATTGGTCGTGAAATTAATACATTAGGTTCAAAATCAAATCATTCTGAAATGCAAAAAATTGTTGTTCAGATGAAAGATGAATTAGAAAAAATTAAAGAACAATCGTTAAACATTTTATAATGAAAAAAGGAAAATTAATCGTCTTTTCAGCTCCATCAGGCGCAGGAAAAACAACTTTGGTTCGTTACGCTTTAGAACAATTGGAAAATATCAAATTTTCTATTTCTTGTACAACTAGAGATAAACGCGAAGGTGAAGCTCACGGAGAAGACTATTATTTCTTAACACCAGAAGAATTTAAGGCAAAAATTGCAAACGACGAATTCGTAGAACACGAAGAAGTTTACCGCGATAATTTTTACGGAACTTTAAAATCGGAAGTTGATCGCATTACATCAGAAGGTAATTCTGTTATTTTTGATATTGATGTTATTGGTGCATTGAATATCAAAAAATTGTACGGAGATCAATGTTTAACGGTATTTGTAAATCCTCCATCTTTAGAAATTTTGAAAGAACGTTTGATTTCTCGCAACACAGAAAGCGAAGATAAATTGAAACAACGTTTGGACAAAGCGGGAATTGAAATGGAAAAAGCAAAAGACTTTGATGTCATTTTATTGAACGACGATTTGGAAACTGCAAAAGCAAAAACCTTAGAAATTATTACAGGTTTTATCAAATAATAATTCTAAAACCAAAATAAACAAATGCCTCGAATAAATAAAATCGAGGCATTTTTGTTATCTTTAGCTTTCGAAAAAATTATAACAAAAAATGGAAAGCCAAAATAGTTTAGAAATCAACAACGCCAATATTCATTATTATCACCGCGAAATAAATCCAGCAAGACCAACTCTTATTTTCTTACACGATTCTTTAGGTTCTACGCAACTTTGGAGAGATTTCCCGAAAGAAGTTGCCGAAAAAACGAATTGCAATTTATTTATCTACGATCGAAAAGGTTATGGAAAATCGTCGCCTTTTACCATTAATCATCGCGAATTAACCTATATGCATGATGAAGCAGATTTTCTAAATGATTTGGTTCAACATTTCAATTTCAAAGACATTATTTTATTTGGACATAGCGATGGTGGCTCGATAACGTTGCTTTACGCTTCAAAATATCATCAAAATTTAAAAGGAATCATTGTCGTTGGTTCGCACATTATTGTGGAAGAAATTTCATTGCAAGGAATCAGAGATGCTAAAATTGCATATGCAGAAACTAATTTGAAAGAACGTTTGACAAAATATCATGGCGATAAAACGCAGAAAGTTTTTGAGATGTGGACAGAAACTTGGTTACGCCCAGATTTTATTGATTTTGATATTCGAGAAGAATTAAAAAATATCGAATGTCCAACTTTGGTTATTCAAGGAATTGGTGATGAATATGGCTCGATTGAGCAAGTAAATGGGATTATCAACAATGTAAAAGGAAGAAAAGAAAGTTATCTTGTTCCTGATGCAAAACATACGCCTTACAAGGAAAATAGAACGCCAACTTTGGCTAAAACAGTTGAGTTTATTGATTCGTTATAACGAATCAATAAACCTAAAGTGTCATTATTTATTCAATTTTACTTCTACGTTTTATACATTTATACACTTCGAACCAAAGTACAGAAAGGATTGCTACAAGCATCGCGATTCCTAATTCATTTAGATTTAATGAAGTTACTTTAAAAAACAATGAAATTGGTTGTATGTACAATATTGCAAAAAGTATTACTAATGTCAAAACTGTGACATAGACCATTAAGTTATTTTTGTTTCGGAAACTTGACCATAAACTATAATAAAATGAGCGATTGGTTAAACTCAACCAAACATTCGAGAAAATTAACGTTGTAAAAACCATTGCACGTGTTTTCTCTTCATTTCCTCCAAGTTGATAAGTATATTGATATACAAACAATAATCCTAATGTAATTATAATTCCTTGAATAATACTTGTTGAAAGCTCTTTCCAATTCAAGAAAGTTTCGGTCATAGGACGAGGTTTTCTTTTCATCGAATCTTTTTCCAATGGTTCATTTTCATACACAATAGAACATGTTGGTCCCATAACCAATTCTAAGAAAATAACGTGAACTGGCGTAAAAATTTGTGGAAAAGCCCAACCTAAAAATAATGGAAGCGAAACAATTAAAATAATCGGAATATGGATAGAGATAATATATTGAACAGCTTTTTTGAGATTCGTATAAATACGTCTTCCTGCCGCAATTCCAACAACTAATTTACCTAAATCATCATTCGTCAAAATCAATTGTGCAGCTTGTTTCGCTATTTCT
This sequence comes from Empedobacter sp. UBA2044, assembly GCF_002333005.1. Lineage (NCBI taxonomy): Bacteria > Pseudomonadati > Bacteroidota > Flavobacteriia > Flavobacteriales > Weeksellaceae > Empedobacter > Empedobacter sp. UBA2044. The sequence goes on along the minus strand of NZ_DDBA01000019.1, from coordinate 43,799 downwards.
GTTCCCTTTTCACCCATTGCCACTCCAATATGAGCCGCTTTCAAGGCTGGTCCATCATTAACGCCATCACCCAACATTGCCACAACATCTCCATCTTCTTTCAACGCTTTTACTACAGCCAATTTCGCTTCGGGAAACATACGCGCAAACAACACTTTATCACGAGCTTCTTTTAATAATTCTTTTTCGGAAAGTTGTGTAATTTCACTTCCTGTAATACTATTTTCTACATGTAAAATTCCAGCTTGTTCAGCAATACTTTTTGTTGTTTCGGCATTATCACCCGTAATCACTTTTACTTTAATTCCCGCATCATAAATCTGTTGAAACACTGTATTAATTCCTTTTTTAGGAGGATCATAAAAAACTACGAATCCTAAAAACTCGAATGGTAAATCTTGTTGAATTTTTGGAAAATTATCCTCTTCAAAATTAGATTTAGCAACACCCAAAAGTCGAAAACCTTTTAATCCAAAATCATCAATGACTTTTTTTAATTGATTTTTTTCTTCCTCTGATAATTTTGAAACATTCAGAATTGCTTCTGGAGCACCTTTGGCTGCGATTATTCGTTGATTTTCATTATTTTTAAAACAATGCGTCATCATGGGAGGTTTCCCAGATAAAGGATATTCGAAAAACATTTGATATTGATTGCGCTCATCAACCTGTGTTTGTTCGTAAACTCGGTGTAACGTTTTTTCCATTGGATCGAATGGAACAGGTTCACTACTCCACATCGCATATTGTATAATCTCAGAAATTTCAACATCATTGAATTGATTTTCATCAAAAACCGTACACATTTTTGCATCATAAATTGCATTCAATTTCATCGAATTTTCGGTAATTGTGCCTGTTTTATCACTACAAATAACAGTTGTGCTTCCTAAAGTTTCGACAACACTACTCTTTTTTACAATAATTCCTTCGCGTAATAATTTCCATGAACCCAATGCCATAAATGTAGTAAATGCAACTGGTATTTCTTCGGGTAAAATAGACATTGCCAAAGTCAAACCGTTTAATAAACTACTTACAATGTCATTTGTTTGAAAATAATTGAATCCGCAAACCATTGCAAAAACAATAATTCCAATGATTGCCATTCCTTTCACAAATTTTTCTATCTGCAATTGCAAAGGCGATTTTTCTTCTTTTATAGATAAAATTGACGTTCCTATTTTTCCCAACTTCGTTTCTGCTCCAATGGCTGTCACTTCAAAAATAGCCAAACCAGAAACTGTCAAAGTTCCACTGTAAATTTCTGAATGATCTATATCTTTAAAAACTGACATACTTTCGCCTGTTAAAGCAGATTCATTCACCGAAAAATCATTGCTATGAACAATATTTCCATCAGCATTAATCATCTTTCCTTCTTCCGTCACACACAAATCACCAATTGTAATTTCGTGTGTTGGAATCTCAACTAATTGTCCATTACGAATAACTGAACTCAAAGGTTCGTTCAACTTTTCTAACTCTTGCAGAGCTTTTTGATTACGAGAATCTTGGTAAAATGAAATTCCTGTCACAGCAACAATAGCCACAAACATAAATGCAGCTTCACCCAAATCACCAACCAACACATAAATAATTGATACAGCAATCAAAATTAGCGTCATTGGTTCTTTTATAATATCAAATAATAAACTATACCAAGCAGAATTCTGTTCACCCTTTATTGCATTATCTCCGTATTGTTGTTGAGCTTTTTTGACTTCAGAATCAGATAATCCTTTTAAATTTTCAGGAATTTTTATAGACATTATTTCAATCGATTAGTGTTTACTAAAGTTACAGCTAAATCCAATTAAAAAATAGTTTAATACTTGATTATATCCTATTTAGATTTGATTTCAATTAAAACAAAAAAATCATTTCTTTCGAAATGATTTTTGCTCTATTATTAAGGAATTAATTTTCGAATGCATCGCAGTTTATGCGAATATTTTTGAGAATCGGTATTGAAAATTCCATTGGTATCAATAGGATCAATACGAACTTTACCATGTGCATGTAAAACTTTTCCGTTACCACACATAATTCCTACATGTATTATACGACCTTCTGCATTATCAAAAAATGCTAAATCACCAGGTTCTGCTTCTTCTACAAAACTTAACACTTCGCCCATTTCTGCTTGTTGATAAGCATCTCGTGGTATTTTATATCCCCCAATTTTGTACACTTGTTGTGTTAATCCTGAACAATCTATTCCAAAAGATGATTTACCACCCCACAAATAAGGTACATTTAAGTAAGCTTTTGCTATTTCAACCAACTGATCTTTTGATTTTTTACCAGAAGTATATACGCCAAAATATTCAAAACATTTTGGACCAATTTTGATTTTACTTTCATTCAAAGTACGAACCTCAGCTCCAATTGTCAATGTCATTGGCAAGCCATTTTCCATCGCATGATTATACGGATTAATTGCAAATTTCTCGATCGAATCTTTATTATATTCTTCTTCCGAAATTTCTACAATTTGTTTTGGATCAAGCCAACCTTCATAACCATCAAAAGCTAACTGAACTTTCGTCCATTTTTCTAATTCTTCTAAAATAATCAACTTTTCTCCAAATAAAACCTGACTCACCATTTCTGATGAATCTCTTGCTTCGGAGCGCAATGGCGCAACACTTACTTGACAAATGGCGTACTTCATTATTTTTTTCGAATTAACGTAATTCCATCACGAATTGGTAAAATGATCGATTCGACACGTTCATCTTTCGTTACCATCTCATTAAATTCTTTCAAAATTTTTGTCGAAGGATCTTTCTTATCTTCCTCTTCCATCATCACTTTTCCGTACCACAGCACATTATCAACCAACATTGCTCCACCTGGACGAAGAAGTTCCAAAACCTTCTCGAAATAATAAGGATAACTCTCTTTATCGGCATCAATAAAAGCTAAATCTACAGAATCTTTTTCAATTGTATTCAATTCTTCGCGCGCATCATTGATTCTAAAATAAATTTTTGAGGCAAATTCTGATTCATCAAAATACTTTCTGCAAAGATATTCTAACTCATCATTTTTATCCATCGTAATGATTTTTCCATCAGCAGTCAAACCTTCTGCCAAACACAATGTTGCGTAACCTGTGAAAGTTCCTAACTCTAAAATAGTTTTAGGCGCTAAAATCTTCGACAAAATGCTTAACAAACGACCTTGGTATTCGCCCGAAATCATGTGTGGTTGTGTTGTACATTGATAAGTTTCAACACGTAAACGACTCAAGATTTCTGGTTCTTGATCCACATGATGATCTAAATACGATTCTAAAACTGGTGAAATTTTTATCATACCTTTAAAAAGTCAACAAAATTACAAAAAATGCATTGAATATCGGCTATATAAAGGAAATTTAGAAGAGAAAATTTATCCAAAATAATCAAACCAAAAAAGCATTAATTTTTGGGTAATGCTTTTTGTTTTGAAAATTATTTTGATAAGCTTAGACTAAATCTTAACCTCAGCCTTACTTTAAACTTTTCCTTTCTGAATAACAGTTACAACATCTGGATCTAATAATGTTGATGTATCGCCAAAATCAGTTTCGTTGCTTGCTATTTTTCTTAAAATACGACGCATAATTTTTCCGCTTCGCGTTTTTGGTAAACCTGAAACAAACTGTATTTTATCTGGCTTTGCAATTGCTCCAATTAATTTAGAAACTCCATTTTTTATTTCTGCTTCAAGTTCTGGTGAACCTTGTACTCCATCTTGCAAAATCACATAAGCATACAATGCATTTCCTTTGATATCATGAGGATAACCAACAACCGCGCTTTCTGCTACAACTTCGTGTTCATTTATCGCATTTTCTATTGGTGCAGTTCCTAAATTGTGTCCAGAAACAATCACTACATCATCTACACGTCCTGTAATTCGATAATTTTCCATTACATCACGATACGCTCCATCTCCTGTAAAATAATATCCCGGAAATGTTGAAAAATAGGTTTCTACATAGCGTTTATGATTACCATAAATAGTACGAGCCATAGATGGCCAAGGAAATTTAATTGCTAAACGTCCTTCTGCTTTTTCATTTACTGCTTCTACTTCTTTTCCATGTTCATCCATTAAAACTGGCTGAATTCCTGGAAGCGGTAATGTTGCAAACGTTGGACGAAGCGGCGTAATTCCTGCTAATGGCGAAATCAAAATAGATCCCGTTTCTGTTTGCCACCATGTATCTACAATTGGACAATTTCCTTTTCCAATATAATCATTAAACCAGTGCCAAGCTTCCTCGTTAATTGGTTCACCAACTGATCCTAAAACTTTAAGACTTGATAAATCATATTTCTCGACATAGTCTAACGATTCACGAGCTAACGAACGAATTGCTGTTGGAGCTGTATAGAAATGTGTCACTTTTAATTTTTCGACAATTTCCCAAAAACGTCCAAAATCAGGAAAACTTGGAATTCCTTCGAACATTACTGAAGTTGCTCCACAAGCCAAAGGTCCATAAATAATGTAACTATGTCCTGTAATCCAACCGATATCTGCTGTACACCAATAAATATCGTTGTGCTCCATTTGAAAAATATTATCGAACGAATAAGCCGTTTCCACCATATATCCACCACATGTATGCACCATTCCTTTTGGTTTTCCTGTAGAACCAGAAGTATACAAAATAAACAAAGAATCTTCGGCATCCATAATTTCCGCAGGACAATTATCGTCTACCTTATGCATTTCATCAATCCAAAATTTATCACGTCCACCAACCATAGAAGTAGGCTCGATAGCACGTCGATAAACAATACACGACTGAATAGAAGCACAATCTTTTAAGGCTTCATCACAAATTGCTTTTAAGTTAATTGATTTCGTTCCACGAAAAACTTCGTTTGCTGTCACCAAAACCTTACATTGCGCATCGTTGATACGAGAGGCAATTGCAGCAGAAGAAAATCCTGCAAAAACAATAGAATGTACCGCGCCAATACGAGCACAAGCTAACATCGCGATGGCTAATTCTGGAATCATTGGCATATAAATACACACACGATCTCCTTTTTGTACGCCATTATTTTTTAAGACATTCGCAAATTGGCAAACTTTTGAATGCAATTGACGATATGTAATAATTCTAGATTCCTCTAAAGGATTATTTGGTTCCCAAATTAAAGCTGTTTTGTTTCCATTTTTTTCCAAATGACGATCCAAAACATTTTCGGTAATATTTAGTTGTCCACCTTGAAACCATTTAAAATCTGCTTGTTCAAAATTATATTCAAGTGTTTTGTCCCATTTCTTTTGCCAAACGAAGTTTCCAGCAATTTTATCCCAAAATTTTTCAGGCTCCTCGACACTTTTTTTATACGCTTTCTTATATTCAGAAAACGAATTGATTCTAAAATTGTTAATCATTTTAATTTTAATTGTGGTTTTGAATACTAAATATAAAAAAAGCGAATCAATTTATCAAATTAACTCGCTTATATTTTACAAATGAATAAAAACTATTCTATTTTCCTTTATACGGACTTGCATTGTAATATGCTAAAGCAGTTGGTAAGGCTTCCTTTATTTTAGCCATACGCGTCGCATCCGAAGGGTGAGTACTCAAGAATTCTGAAACTCCTGCATTTCCACTTTTCGCCGCCATACGTTCCCAAAAAGGAATTGCTTGAGAAGGATCATAACCCGCCATCGCCATTAAATACAATCCTGTAACATCAGCATCTAATTCCATTTTACGAGAATAGTTTAGTAAACCAACTTGTGCACCTACAGGATATAATTGTTCAAAAACTTTTGCATATTCTGCATTTCCAATGGATCCACCAACTATTTGTCCTAAACCTTGTGCGGCCATTTGCTGAGAAGCTTGCTCCGCACTATGACCAGCCAAAGCGTGACCAATTTCGTGACCTAAAACAACAGCCAATCCCGTTGCATCTTTGGTAACAGGTAAAATACCTGAATAAACCGCAACTTTACCTCCAGGCATACACCATGCATTTACTTCGTTTGCATTTAACAACGTAAATTGCCATTGATAACCTTGTAATTGAGAAGATATTCCCTTTTCTTGATAATATTTTTCAGCGGCATATTTTAAACGTTCCCCTACTGTTTGCACCATTTTAGCATCGGCAGTACCTGTAATTACTTTCCCTTGTTTAAGAACCTGAGAATATTGATTGTAAGCTGTCGGAAATAAATCTGCATTAGAAACTAATGACAACGATTTACGTCCGGTAACAGGGTTTGTAGCACAAGAAGCTAATACTAAAGCTCCTGCTACAGTTAAAATTATTTTCTTCATATTTTTAAGTTTATTTACCAAGTTTCTTTTTGATTTCGTTCAATTTCATCAATGCTTCAACAGGTGTTAACGTATTGATATCTGTGTTCAGAATTTCTTCTCTTATAGAATCTAAAATTGGATCATCTAACTGAAAGAAACTTAATTGCATATTATCTTGCGTTATTTTCTCCGTTTTATTCGAGATTCCTTCATCTGTTTTCGTTGCTTCCAAAATTTTCAACACATCATTTGCTCTGTCCACCACTCGTTTTGGCATCCCAGCCATTTTAGCAACATGTATACCAAAACTGTGCTCACTTCCTCCTGGAACTAATTTTCTCAAAAATAATATTGTATCTTTTGTTTCTTTGATACTAACATTAAAGTTTTTGATACGTTCCATCGATTTTGACATTTCATTCAATTCATGATAATGCGTTGCAAACAATGTTTTTGGTTTCAAGGCACTTTGATGTAAAAATTCTGCAATTGCCCATGCAATCGAAATTCCATCGTAAGTCGAAGTTCCTCGACCAATTTCATCCAATAAAATCAAACTTCGTTCCGAAATGTTATTTAAGATACTTGCTGTCTCATTCATTTCGACCATAAATGTCGATTCACCTGATGAAATATTATCTGAAGCACCAACTCGAGTAAAAACTTTATCAATGATTCCTAAATCTGCAGCTTGAGCTGGAACAAAACTTCCCATTTGCGCCATCAAAACAATCAAAGCAGTTTGACGTAAAAGCGCCGATTTACCAGACATATTTGGTCCAGTAATCATAATAATTTGCTGATGATCCGAATTTAACTCAACATTATTCGACACATATTGTTCACCAATTGGTAATTGTTGCTCAATCACAGCATGACGACCTTCTTTTATATTTAGTTCAAAACCATCATTAAGAGAAGGTTTTGTGTAATTATTTTTCTCTGCTATTTCTGCAAAAGTTGACAAAACATCCAAAAATGCAATTGCTTTTGCCGTTTGTTGAATCGGTAAAAGTTTAGTGATAATTTCTTGTAACAATTCAATAAATAATTGATTTTCTATAGCAAGAATTTTTTCTTCTGCACCAAGAATTTGTGTTTCGTACTCTTTTAATTCTTCGGTAATATAACGCTCTGCATTCACCAAAGTTTGCTTACGAATCCATTCTTCTGGCACTTTATCTTTGTGCGTATTTCGAACTTCAATATAATAACCAAACACATTATTGAATGCAATTTTCAAGGACGAAATTCCAGTTCGTTCTGTTTCGCGTTGACACATTTGATCCAAATAATCTTTTCCAGAAAACTGAATTTTTCGTAATCGATCCAATTCTTCTGAAACACCTTCTCTAATTACATTTCCTTTTACAATTTGATGCGGAGGCTCGTTAGAAAGTGTATCAAAAATCTTTTGTGTTAAATGATCAATTGGTTCGATTCGAGAAAATAAATCTGCAACTTCTTTGATATTCGATTGTTCAGCAACTTCTTTTATTTCTTCCGAAATTTTCAAACTTTGTGCTAATTGTTGCAATTGACGAGGTGTAATTTTACCTGTCGAAACTTTTCCAGCCAAACGTTCTAAATCGGTTAATTGACCTAATTTTTCTCGCAAATCGTAACGTAAATCTCCAAATTTGTAGAAGTATTCGACAATATTTTGACGACGTTGAATTGATTTCAAATCTTTCAACACCATTACCATCCAACGATTCAACAAACGTGCTCCCATCGGAGTTTTGGTATCGTCTAAAACATTTAATAACGTAACACCTTTTGGATGTGGAGAATAAACCAATTCGAGATTGCGAATCGTAAATGGATCCATCCACACAAAACTATCTTGATTAAGACGCTGAATAGATGTTAGATGCTGAATTTCGAAGTGATGTGTGTCATCCAAATAAGCTAAAATTGCACCCGCAGAAATGATTCCATCTTTTAAATCCTCAATTCCAAAACCTTTTAGATTCTTAGTTTTAAAAAGATTGGTTAATTTATCAACTGCAAAATCATATTGAAAAGCCCAATCATCCAACAAAAATTTACTTTTGACATCAGAAAAATTATATTTAACACGTTTTTGGTAAATCACTTCACTTGGTCGAAACGATTGAATAATTTTCGCTACTTGATCTTCTTGTCCTTCCGAAACCAAAAATTCTCCTGTCGAAACATCTAACAACGCAATTCCAAAAGCTTTATCACCTTGATGAACAGCCATCAAAAAGTTATTCGATTTTGACGATAAAACCTCATCTTGCAACGCAACACCAGGCGTTACCAATTCTGTAACACCACGTTTTACGATACCTTTTACCATCTTTGGATCTTCGAGCTGATCACAAATTGCAACGCGTAAACCGGCTTTCACCAATTTCGGTAAATAAGTATTCAAACTATGATGAGGAAACCCTGCCAAAGCACTATTATCAGAACCATTGGCGCGTTTTGTTAAAACTATATCTAAAATGCGAGAAGCTCGCACAGCATCTTCTCCAAATGTTTCGTAAAAATCTCCCACACGGAACAACAACATTGCATCAGGATATTTCGCCTTGATGGTGTTATATTGTTTCATTAGAGGAGTTTCCTTATTCTTTACTACTTTTGTCAAATTATTATAAATTTTGAACAGCTAAGTTAGTTAAAAACGAAGTGATGAGAAAACTAAAATTAGACGAATTAGGTCGCGTTTCTGCGGAAGAATATAAAGCTATTGAAAAACACCCGATTGTTGTGGTGTTGGATAATGTGAGAAGTATGCACAATGTTGGTGCAGTTTTTAGAACTTCGGATGCATTTTTAATTGATAAAATTTATTTGTGTGGAATTACAGCAACTCCACCTCATAAAGAAATTCATAAAACGGCCATTGGTGCAGAAAATTCTGTTGATTGGGAATATGTGAAAGATTCGAATGAATTGGTTGCTAAATTAAAAGAAGATGGTTATCAAATTGTAACGATTGAACAAACGGAAGGTTCTGTTTTGTTAAATGAATTTGAAGTTGACCAATCTCAGAAATATGCAATTGTGATGGGAAATGAGGTTGATGGTGTGCAACAATCAATCATTGATCAATGTGATACGTGTATCGAAATTCCACAATCAGGAACAAAACATTCGCTTAATGTTTCGGTTTGTACAGGAATTATTTTATGGAAATGGTATGAAAGTTTTATGAAATAGCGTTAAGCAAAAATATAAACTCCAACTTTTCATCAAGTTGGAGTTTTTTGTTATTAAAAATTCACCGAAACATTAATCCATTCTGGATCAAAATCTGCGTTATATTTTTTATAGAAATTAATTGCAGGTTCATTCCAATCCAGAACTTGCCAAACCATTCCGTGGTAATTATTCGCTTTTCCATAAACAATTAATTCATCCAATAATAATTTACCAATTCCAGAACCGCGCATTTTTTCGGTTACAATCAAATCCTCCAAATATAATCTGCGTCCTTTCCAAGTCGAATAACGATCGTAATGCAACGCAATTCCTTCCACATTTCCGTCCACTTCTGCAACCAAAGAACCCCAAACTGGTTTATCTCCAAACCCGCATTCTTCCATTTCTTCTAAGGTTACCGTTACTTCGTCTGGTGCTTTTTCGTATAAAGCTAATTCGTGAATTAACTCTAAAATTCGAGGACAATCTTCTTTTCTTGCTTCTCGTATTGTTACATTTTTCATTATTGTGTGATGTTATTTAGTTATTCGTTATTCGAGACTAGAAATTAGTTATCTAGTTTACGAAACGTAGAATTCATTATTTTTTGTCATTCTGAATATAGCTTCAGCGAAATGAAGAATCTATAGATTCCTCCATTCGTCGGAATAACAAATTCGCTAATTTTTGATGAGATACTGAAACGAGTTCAGCATGACAATTTCTCTAAATTCGAGCTTCGTATTTCTAACTTCGTACTTAAATCGTCATTCCAATTTCGATTCCTTTGATACGACGATATAATTCTGTTGCGTAATTATCAGTCATTCCCGAAACATAATCCAAAATTCCCATTACCTTTTGATACTTTGTTCCTTTCTCATATAAAAACTGAGCAGGAACTAAACGCAAGGCTTTTTTCTCAAACGTTTTGCGTTCTTTTTCATCTTTTAAAATTGGAGGAATAAATTGCGAAAGCAATTCTGACATTACATTATAACCTGCATTTTCAATTTCGAGAACAGAACGATGATTATAAATATTTTCAATCGAGAAACGTTGAATTTCGTCTAAAACTCGTTTCGTTACTTGTTCCGTTTCATTTTTAATCACATCTAATAACGCCGTTTTAAATTCTCCTTTTACAATTTGATCAAAATTATTTTGGTAAACTTCAACCGATTTTTGCGTCAATAAATTAATTGATTTTGCACGTAAATAGGCTATTCGATCATTTTTATCTGAAATTGATTTTAATGTATTTTTTGTTTTATCAATTTGAGATGGATCTAAAGATTCAACTAAATTCAAAAATAATTTTCGGCATTTATCATGATCAATAATTCCTAAACGTTGCGAATCTTCGACATCGATAATCGAATAACAAATATCGTCAGCCGCCTCTACCAACCACACAAACGGATGTCGCTTGTAAATAATTGGTGAATCTTGTTCCAAAATCATATTCGTTTTTTCAGCAATTGTTCGGAAAGCTTCCTTTTGCGCCTGAAAAAATCCAAATTTCTTACGATGCAATTGATTTTTATCTTTTGCAACCGATTCACATGGATATTTTGCAATCGCAGCCAATGTTGAATACGTCAAACGTAAACCACCTTCCGATTTTCCGTTTTGTTGTTGTGTTAAAATTCGAATTGCATTTGCGTTTCCTTCAAAATTGATTAAATCAGCCCATTCGGCTTCAGTAAAATATTGTTTCAAATCTGTTTCATGGCGATCAAAATAAGAAGCAATTGCATCTTCGCCCGAATGTCCAAAAGCTGGATTTCCGATATCGTGACACAAACATGCCGCTGAAATAACATCGTGAATACTATATTTATAAAATTCTTGTGATTCTTTTGTTAATTTATAATTTTCGGAAATAAACTTTCCTACCAAATTTCCCATCGAGCGTCCAACAGACGAAACCTCTAACGAATGCGTCAATCGATTGTGGACAAATACACTTCCTGGCAAAGGAAAAACTTGCGTTTTGTTCTGCAAACGACGAAAGGCAGACGAAAAAATAATACGATCATAATCACGCTGATATTCTGATCTCGCATCCGACGTATCGTTTGTATTGCTGCGTTGATTGGTGTAAATATGATTGAGAAGTTCCATAAACTGATTTAGAAAACGAATTTAACGAATAATGTTCAGTCATAAAAAAATCCGAACGGTTTCGTTCGGATTTTTGGGTTTATTCGTGAAATTTTAAAAGATTTTTCATTCTTTCTGTAATATATTCATCTTGAAGAAAATTTGCTTCATTAAAGTTTAAATCAAACTTATATTGAACAGCTAACTCTTTTAGAATTTCAATTTCAGCTTTTATCTCTCCTTCAAACCAGTTGTCCCAAGCAAACAAAATTATTTTTTCATTTTTAGCTAATTTGTAAAAGTCGAAATCAATTGATTTATCAAAAATTTCATCATCATATTCACAAATAATTTTCCATTTATCTTTTACTAATTCATTAATAATTAAATAAAAAATATCAGTTTCAATATTTGTGACAATTTTAAAATTCATTAATCAAAATAGTATTTCTACCAACTACCAGATGCTCCTCCGCCTCCGAAGCTTCCGCCTCCGAAACCACCAAAGCCGCCTCCGCCACCAGATGATCCACCCCAAGAACTACCTCCTGAGCCGAAACCTCCGCCACCGAAAACAGAACTTCCTGTGTTCATAATGATAATATCATCTAACAAACTTCTTCGTCTGCCACCATTTCCTCCATTATTTCCTCCTTTACCTTTCGAAATAATAATAAAGATAAAAATGAAAAATCCTATGGCAAAAATCAATGCAAGCCAATCCATTTCTGGTTCTTGCGATTTTGGTTTGTCTTGCTTATATTTTCCTGCAAAAGCTTGAAAAATAGAATTGACTCCAGCATTTATTCCACCAGCATAATCACCTTGTTTGAAATACGGAATAATAACATTGTCAATAATCGATTTGTTGACACTTGGCGGTAAATAAATTTGAGCTCCATAACCTGTTCTAATCGTAATCTTACGATCTTGTTCACTTAAAACAATTACAACTCCATTATCTTTTCCTTGTGTACCAACTTTCCATTTTTCACCAATATCATTTGCAAACATTTCTAACGGATAACCATCTAGAGACTTCACTGTTAATACCAAAATTTGAGTAGATGTTGAATCATCATAGGCTACTAATTTTCGTTCTAATTCATCCAATTGCATTGCATCAAAAACATGTGCATAATCTTGCACAAGCTTTTTAGGCGGATGTTCCATCTTCACCAATTCATCCGGTGTCTGCCCAAAAACGGTTAAAATTGAAAGAAAAAAAGTTAGAAAAAAGTATTTAACTGTAGCTAATTTCATCTGGTAATTCGTTTGTATCATCCTCTTGATAAGGAAAATATTTTTTAAGTGCTTTGCCTGTTTTTTTTATTCCTTCACAAAGCCCTTTTACATAATGTTCTTTTTTGAAATGCTTGATGACCTCTTCTTTTATATCATCCCAAAAATCATCTGGTGTCACTTGATCAATTCCTTTATCACCAATAATTGTAAAGTTATGATCGGTTGGTGAAACATGAAACAACACACCATTTCTATCTTTGGTTTTGTGCATTTCCAATTGCTCGAAAACTTCTAAAGCTTTGTCAAAATGATTGGGAGAAGATTCGAATTCAATATGAACTCGAATTTCCCCACTTGTATTTTTCTCCGCTTTTTGGATGGCTTCGATTATTTTTTTTTCATCTTTAGAGGAAAGAAATTTATGTTTCTTATTTCCCATAATGATTAGAATTCTACTTTAGGAGCATTCTCAGATCCTGCAGCAGCTTTGAAATAACCTTTTTTCGTAGCACCTGTAAAACCAGCGATTAAGCTGTTAGGGAAAGTTACAATCATGTTGTTAAATTTCTCTGCAGCATCGTTGTATTTTTTTCTTTCAAATAAAACTTCTTGTTCGATAGAAGATAATTCTGCTTGTAAAGAAGTAAAGTTTTGATTGAATTTAATATCTGGATACTTTTCAACAGAAACCAATAAGCGGCTTAATGTAGATCCTAATTGATCTTGAGCTTGTTGAAATTTCGCAATATTTGCATCTGTTAATTGACTTGGATCATCAATTTTAATTTGATTAGAAGTCGCTTTTGCACGTGCATCAATCACAGCTGTTAACGTTTCTTTTTCCATATTCGCAGCACCTTTTACCGTGTTCACTAAATTTGGAACTAAATCTGAACGTTTTTGATATGTATTTTCTACATTCGACCATTGTTTTTGCACACCTTGGTCTGTTGTTTTGATCGTATTCGAAACTCCAATTCCCCAGAAAACGATTCCTGCAAGAAGTAAAAGAATCACTCCGCCAATAAGACATCCTTTGTTTTTCATAGTATTTTTAATTTATTATTACGTAAAAATAGTGTTTTTTAAACAATATTTTATCAAAAATAAAACCGAGCTTATTTCTAAACTCGGCTTTAATATTTTTTGGATTTTAAGCGTTTAATTTAATAATGTTTTCGCCCAACTTTCTTCAATCGGTAATAACCAATTTTGCTTAAAATCATTCAAAGAAGAAATTCCATTATTGAAAACTTTTACATTTTTGATTTCTCCTTCTTTTACTTTTTGTTTGAATGTTGGTAATTTTTCGATAAAAACTTCCTGTTCATTTTCATACGAAACTAACATTCTGTTCAATAAATCGAACGAATAATCTGCATCAATTTCGCGTACGATTTTCGTTAATTTATCGATAGAACAACCACTTGCTGTCGCTTGATTTTCGTCTACACCAACTACAATAAATTGATCATAAGGTAAATCAAAATCAGCTAAAAGTTCAGCGCCATGCGCATTCCAATCCGCTATAAAAGTATTTAGTTTAGCTGTAATAGCTTGCTTTTCTTCTGTTGAGAATTTACGATTGGCTTGAAAAATCCAAATTCTTGAATCGTCTGCTAAATTCATTTTCTCTTTGTTTAAAATTTGTGTTTCAAAGATACGGAAATTTTAGATGTTAGATGTTAGATGTTAGATGTTAGATGTTAGATGTTAGATGTTAGAAAGCTAAAATTTTTACATAAAAAAGCCATCTCAAAGAGATGGCTTTTTTATATTATTTTTATAAATTCGATTATAAATCTTTCGCTTCCATAATCAATTCAGCTAAGTCTTTTACCATAACCGTTGATTCTTTTTCGAAGTGTTTTACACCGTCTGTCATCATTGTATTACAAAATGGACAACCTGTTGCGATAATGTGCGGCTCTTTCTCTAAAGCCTCTTCTGTACGTTCTACATTGATGTCTTTGTTTCCTTTTTCTGGTTCTTTGAACATCTGCGCTCCACCAGCACCACAACATAATCCACGTGTTTTGCAACGTTTCATTTCGACTAATTCGGCATCTAATTTTTCGATTAATTCGCGAGGCGCTTCGTACACATCGTTACCGCGACCTAAATAACAAGGATCGTGGAAAGTGATTCGTCTTCCTTTGAACGTTTCAGAACCTTCTAATTTCAATTTACCTTCGTTGATTAACTGCTGTAAATATTGAGAATGATGCAAAACTTCATACTCTCCACCTAAACTTGGATATTCATTTTTCAACGTATTGAAACAATGTGGACAAGTTGTAACGATCTTTTTCACTTCGTAAGCATTCAGAACTTCAATATTCATCATAGCTTGCATTTGGAAAACAAATTCGTTACCAGCACGCTTTGCAGGATCACCTGTACACGATTCTTCTGTTCCTAAAACGGCGAATTCTACGCCAATATTATTTAAAATTTTAACGAATGCTCGTGTTATTTTTTTAGCTCTGTCATCAAAACTTCCGGCGCAACCAACCCAAAACAAAACTTCTGGTTGTTTGCCTTCGGCCATATATTGAGCCATTGTTTTAACTGTAATATTTGACATATTTTTTTGTAGTCTTTGTGTTATTTGAATGGATTTAGTTTAATGTTTTCCATCATCAAAAACTTGAATCGAAACATTTTTTTCAACCAAATCTGTAAATTTACCATTGTATCGTGTCGCTTTTACTAAATGGTTGTCAACCCAATGATAATTTCCTCCACGAGGTTTTCCCATTAAAAGTCCATGGTATTTGAAACCATGTTTTTTCAACCAAATTTCTGTGTACTCACGATGTTCTTCTGTACGTGATGTAAAAAATGTGATAATATGTCCTTCGTCGTACCATTTGTTTAATGTTTCTAAAGCATCTGGATATAATTCTGCTGTTAGCATACGTTCTGGTTCTTCGTTTGGAATATCATCGCAAATTGTTCCATCAATGTCAATTAAATAATTTTTAACATTTTCTGGTAAAATAGGACTTACTCTTTCTCCGTTTTCAATTTTTTCCTCTAAGAAATTTTCCATGTGTGCTGTGTTTGTGTGTTATGTACAAAAATTAATAGTTCTTTGAGAATGAGTAATTGTATTTTACAATTTTAATCGTTTGCCCAATTCAATCTATCCGCATTGTTAAATTGCCAAGGAGCTCCATTATTTTCGACATTTGTCATCATCATGTTCAACTCGTTTGGTGCAGCAGATTGTTCCATTACCAAATAACGACGTAAATCAACAATAATTGATAACGGATCGATATTTACTGGACAAGCCTGTGTACATGCATTACAAGATGTACATGCCCATAATTCTTCTGGTGAAATGTAATCGTTGACAAGCATTTTACCATCATCCACAAAACTTCCGTTTGCATCGATGTTTTTACTTACTTCTTCTAAACGATCACGAGTATCCATCATAATTTTTCGAGGAGATAATTTTTTCCCTGTCAAATTTGCTGGACATTCAGATGTACAACGCCCACACTCCGTACATGTGTAGGCATTCAATAATTGTACTCTGTTTAAATCAAAAATATCTTTTGCTCCAAATGTTTCTGGCTCTCCCTGTGGTTCGGCAGGTGCTGCGTAAGGATCTGCATTTGGATCCATCATCATTTTTACCTCATCTGTTACAGATTGTAAATTATTGAATTCTCCTTTTGGTTCTAACTTAGAAAACCATGTATTTGGAAAAGCCAAAATGATGTGTAAATGTTTTGAATAATACAAATAATTTAAGAAAAAGAAAATTCCGATGATATGAAACCACCAAGCTGCTCTTTCTATAATTGTAATAAATGTGATGTCGTTGAATTGACTAATAATTGGTGCTGTTAACCAAGAAGAAATTGGAAAAGATCCTGTTTCGATATAATGAGGTGCACCCATTTTTTGTAACACTTGATCTGCACCATTCATTGTAAATAAAGCCAACATAAATGCAACCTCCATAATTAGGATATAATTAGCATCGTCTTTTGCCCAGCCTTTCATTTCTGGTTTCCAAAAACGTCCAACTTTTACAAAGTTTCTTCTACAGAAGAAAATGATACACGAAACCATCACCAAAAAGGCTAAAATCTCGAAAAACCCTATCATTCCGTTATAGAAACCTCCTAAGAAACTTAGAATACGGTGTGTTCCGAATACACCATCGATGATAATTTCTAATACTTCGATATTGATTAAAACAAATCCTACATAAACAAAAACATGTAGAATACCAGCAAGAGGACGAACAGTCATTTTACCTTGTCCTAAAGCCACACGAGCCATCGTTTTCCACCTTTCCGCAGGATGATCGAAACGATCTATTTCTTTCCCTAATTTGATGTTACGTATAAGTTTCTTTACGTTTTGCGCAAAGAACCAAATACTTCCTATCATAATTAGAAGAAAGATTACATTTGGAATGTACTTCATCATTTTTTATTAGTCTTTTTGTGAGTTTTGAGTATTTAAATTTTAGTTTTGATTTTATGGCTGAACTGGTTGCTTTTTACCAAAAACAGAGATGTTCACATAACGACTTGGGTTTTTCTTTAAGTCTGTTACCAATTCATTCATATTTTTGATTGTTGCTTCAAGTTCGTTAGCAAGCGTTTCATCTTTTGCTAATTTTCCTAAAGAACCTTTTCCATTATTCATATCTTCTAACAATGTATTTAAGTTTTTAGACGCATTTTCAAAATTCTTAATCACTTGATCTAATTCTAACGCGTTTAATTTATCCGCAGTTTTTCCAAATTTGTCAACCGTAGCTTTTGCAGAAGCCATTGTAGCACTTGCATTGTTAAGCGTTGTGTTCAATGTCTTTTCGTTTGTTTTGATCAAATTATTTGCACTATTTGATGTTGCAGTCAACGATTGCGCTGTTTTGTCGAACGAATCAATTGTATGATTCAAGTTTCTCAACATTGCTTTAATATCTTGTTGAGTTGACGGATCCAAAACATTGTTTACACTTCCTAATGTTTGATTAAAACTTAATAAAACACTATCTAACTTTGCTTGTGTTGGCGTTAATTGTTTCGTCAAACCATCTAACATTCCGCCTGCAATACGACCTTGTAAATAATCACCATCTTTTGCTACATCTGGTCCATAGTCTAATAAAAGTCTAACTTCTGGTCCAGACA
Organism: Empedobacter sp. UBA2044; assembly: GCF_002333005.1. Classification (NCBI taxonomy): domain Bacteria; kingdom Pseudomonadati; phylum Bacteroidota; class Flavobacteriia; order Flavobacteriales; family Weeksellaceae; genus Empedobacter; species Empedobacter sp. UBA2044. Next base: position 25,811 of record NZ_DDBA01000019.1, on the reverse strand, counting down.
TAATTCCTGGTTCGTAAATTTCTGCAATTGTTTTTTTCGAAAATTGAATATCTTTTTCGACAGAAATCACGACTTCAAAATAGATAGGTTTTGCAGTATCTATAATTTTAATTTCTTTCACCTGACCAACTCTCAAACCGTTTACAGAAACAGGTTTAGAAGGAGCTAATCCGCTTACATTTTCGTATTTTACAGTAAACAAACGTCCTGATGAAAAAATATTTTGACCTTTTAAGAAATTGAATAGCATGAAAAAACCTACTAAGGTTAAGATGGTAACAACTCCTATTTTTAATTCTTTAGATAACTTCACTTGTTATGATTTTATGCAAAAATAAAATTTAATTTGTAAAGAAACATTTTATATTACGTTTACATTGGTTCTTCACCATTAAATGTAACGATAAAGGCGTTTCTAAAACCTTTGTCTTGTACTTGTTTCAATGTTTTTTGAGCAGATTCCATTGTTTTATCAGAGCCATAATAATATTTCTGAAGTCCACCTTCTTTTACTCGCAACACATTTGTCAATCCATTAAATTTTTCGTCTTTGTCTTTATATTTTTTATTTGATGTCATAAACTGAACACGATAATTTTTACCACCTTCTAATTTTTTATTCGTTTCAAATTCTACAATTTTTGCACCAGAAAATCCTTTACGTTTTACCGTTTGCAACAAATCATCTGCACGAGATTGTAAATCTGTTTCTCCGTAATAATACACGTAATTATCACCTTCCTGAATTACATCTAAATCTGTTAAACCTCTTAATTGCGGCGAAGTTGAAGAAAATTTCATTTTAGACTCCATTACCCTTACCTTCAATTTTTTTCCTTCTACAGGTTTTTCAACTTTTTTAACTGGTTTAGGTTTTTCGTCCTCGTCCTCTACTCCACTTCTACGATCATATTCTTTTTTGAATTGTTTAAAAGCTTCATAAATTGTAGTCGTCGTTTTATCTTTTCCTTCGTCTGATGCTAAAAATGTTCCTTCATCATAATTCGAAATAAATCCTAACTCTACCAAAACAGAAGGAGAAGCATTTCCTCTCAACACGTGAAAATTTGCTTGTTTAACACCTCTACTTTTTCTGAAATCACGATTTACGAAACCTTTTTCTACCAAATCTGCAAAACGAATAGATTGTTCTTTATAAGCTGCATTCATAATCTCAAAAGCGATAACCGCTTCCGGATCATTTGGATTAAATTTTTCGTAACGTTCTTGATCTTTCTCTAAAAACACAACCGAGTTTTCACGTTTAGAAACTTCATCTGTTTCGTTAGATCGTTTCAATCCCATTACAAATGTTTCTGTTCCTGTTGCGCTTTTGTTATCAGCCGAATTACAGTGAATCGAGACAAATAAATTCGCATGATTATCATTTGAAATTCGTGTACGTTCCCATAATTCTAAAAAAATATCTGTATCACGTGTTAAAACAACTTTAACATCTTTGTGATTTTTCTTAATTAACTCCGCTAATCTTTTCGAAACATCTAACGTGATATTCTTTTCATAATCAGCGACTCCCCTTGCTCCAGCATCATGTCCACCATGACCAGCATCAATAACAATTACAAAATTTTGCTTTTTTTGTGCAAATGAAAATGTAGAAAATACCATCATCATCGCAAAAAATAAATACTTTTGTATGTTAATCATTTTTAAACTCATACTATAGGTTTGTTTTTTTGATTAATTTTGACGCAATTTATAAAAAATAAGTTTTTCAATTTGTTTACAAAGGCAATTAAATCGATTTTATTTTTTAGTCCAGTTATGGTTTGCACCGTTTCTTTTGGACAAGTTAAGCAAAATAATAACGATAAAGATCACTCTAAGATAGTTTCTGATTCTGTAAAATTAGATACTATTATCCCTGTAAAAGAGAAATTAGAGTTTGTGGTAGAGCACAATTCCGAGGACGAAATACATAATCGTAAAAAACGTATGACTTACCTTTTGCGTAAGGCACATGTAGTTTACGGCGATATGACTATTGATGCAGATTATATCGAACTAAATTGGGATACAGGTGATGTATATGCCGAAGGTAAGCGCGATTCTATTGGGAATATTATTGAAAAAACTAAGTTTACACAAGGTCAACAAGAAATTTTGCAAGATGCTTTCAAAGTAAATTTCAAAACGAAAGTTGGAATTGCATATAACATTCGCATGACGCAAGAAGATGGAATCATCATTGCTGATAAAGCGAAGCGTGTCAATGATTCGGTAATGTTGTTAAAACGTGCCGATTTTACAACGGATACTTATTTTAAAGAAGGAAAAGATACTCGACCAGATTATTTTCTTCGCGCCAAAGAAGGAAAAATGATTGATAAAAATGGTAAGAAAACATTAATTACCGGACCTATCAATATGTGGATTTATGACGTACCAACGCCCTTAGCATTGCCATTTGGTTACATCCCAGCGATGGGTGCAAAACGTGCCGCAGGTATTTTGATGCCTCGCCCAGGTGAGCGTACAAATCTTGGTTTCTTTATCGAAGATTTAGGGTTTTATGTTCCATTTGGAGATAATTTTGATTTAAAACTTTCGGGAGATATCTATACAAAAGGTAGTTGGGCTACTAGAGCCGAGTCTACCTATAAAAAACGTTACAAATACAATGGGCGACTTGCAGCGAATGTAGAAAATCGCTTAACTGGTATCAAAGGTCTTACAGAAGGCTCTAATGCCTTTTCTAAACAAAGTATGTTTGGTGTTATGTGGTCACATAGCCAAGATCCGAAAGCAAATCCATATTGGTTATTCAATGCCAATGTTAACTTTTCGAGTTCGAAATATTACCGTGAATCTGTACGAAATCAATACATTAATACTGGACAAGTTTTTACAAACAACGTTAACTCGTCTATTAACTTAACAAAAAACTTTGAGAATGCTCCACTAACAGCTCAGTTGAGTATGTCGCACTCTCAAAATTACAATACTGGAGATATTAACATTGCATTTCCTCGTTTCAACTTGACTATGTCTCGTATTTTCCCGTTTGCAAAGAAAAATATGCCAAAAGAAGGTTTAATTCAGAATCTTGGTTTAACGTATAGTATGCAAGCTGGAAATGAAGTTAACACCAACGACAAAGACATCTTTACAGACAAAATGTGGAAAGATCAAATGCGAATGGGTGCGAATCACAAAATTGGTTTGCAGACAGGTATTACACTTGCTAATTATTTCCCATTAACACTTTCTTCTGACTATAATGAAGTTTGGGGTGATAATCGTTTGATTAAAAATTACAATTCTGTTAACGGAAAAATAGAGGACACAACATTGAAAGGATTCAATTCATATCGAACATTTAATTTCAATGCTTCTGTTTCAACTAATATTTATGGATTATATCTTAATCCAAATAAAGATGCTAAGATTTTAGGAATTCAGCACGTGATTACACCATCTATTGGTTATAGTTATACGCCGGATTTCCAAAGTCAATCTTGGGGATATTACAAAGCTTATCAAAACCAAAATCAAGAAGAAGTTTGGTACAATCAATATCAAAACATGTTGTATGGTGTATCAATTCCTGGTTTGACAAATTCATTAAACTTTGGAATTTCGAACAACTTAGAGATGAAAGTAAAAGATGCAAATGACCCGAAAGGTTTCAAAAAAGTAAAGATATTTGAATATTTACGTTTGAGTTCATCTTATAACTTCTCTGCAGATGAATTTAAACTTTCTCCAATCAGTATTAACGGAATGACATCTTTGTTTGATAGAAAAGTAAACGTACAATTTTCGTCAACTGTTAATCCATATAAAATTCAACGTTACATGAATGCTGAAGGAAGTGAAGTTGCTCAATACATTGATGAACTTGGCTTAGGAAATCTTCGTATTTCGAATATGACATTAGGAACTGGTTATACATTTGACAATAGTACATTTGGCGGAAAACGTTTCGATGCCAAGAACTATAAAAAACGTGGAACAGTTCGTGATGAAAATTTCTATTATGACAGCGATAATTATGCGCAATTTGCTATTCCTTGGAGTTTAACAGCTAATTTAAGTTATAATTATAGCAAAGGAACAGAACGAAAAGGAAGTAGCACAGGTTCTATTGCAATGAATGGTAAAATTTCGCCAACACCATATTGGGCAATTTCTGCAAATGCAACTTACGATTTCATCAAAAGTGAAATAACTTATGTACGTTTTGGTTTTGAAAGAGATTTACGAAGCTTTACCTTATCATTCAACTGGACACCAATGGGAACATATAAAAGTTATGATTTCTTTATCGGAATCAAAGCATCAATCTTACAAGATTTAAAATACAACGATAGATCAAGACTTAATTACTAAAAAAATATTAATATGAAAAAAAAAATCGTTCATACAGAAAAAGCACCACAAGCAATTGGACCTTATTCACAAGGTGTAAAATACAACGGATTTATTTACACATCAGGACAAATTCCTTTCAATGTAGAAAAAAATGAATTGGTTACAACAGGTATTCAAGATGAAGTTCATCAAGTAATGAAAAATGTAATTGCAATTTTAGAAGCTGGCGGAACAACAATTGACCAAGTTGTAAAAACAACAATTTTTGTTAAGGATTTGAATGATTTCAACGCAGTTAACGAAGTTTATGCTTCTTATTTTAATGACGAAAATTATCCTGCACGCGAATGTGTAGAAGTTGCTCGTTTACCACGCGACGTAAATGTTGAAATTTCTGTAATCGCTATTGCAGACTAATAAAATATTATGCTAAAAGACAAAACTGTATTAAGAAACACAATTGCTGTAATAGTAGGATTAGCTGTTATCTACGCTATCATACAATTTGGTCTTATATACAACGCGGATAGATTGGGATGGGACAACAAAGTTTTTCCGGAATGGAGACACATCATCAAATACTTTTCGCACCAAGAAGGAAAAAAATTCGAAGTTCAATTTTTTGGATCAATGCTCGCAATTAGTGGAATTGCAGCTTTAGTTGGAGGTGTTATAACAGCACTTATCGTAAGAAGAGCTAAACAAGCTTACACGATGTTTGTAGGTTTTATTGTGTTAATCGTTGCATTAGGCGACGTTCTTATCACGCCTTATCACCCAACTTGGTACGAAATTGCGATCTGTCCAGTTTTATTCTTTTCATCATGGATTGGAGGTTTAATTGTAGATTTAATTTACAAAAGATTTTTAAAAAAATACAAACCATCCAGCCAATCATATTAAACTAACATTATGTCTGAAAAAGATAGAAAAATTAGAGTTGCCATCTCGATTGGTGATTATAACGGAATCGGAATTGAGGTTATCTTAAAAACCTTACAAGAAAAAGAAATAACAGAGTTTTTTACGCCTGTTATTTTCGGTTCAACCAAATTATTATCGTATCAAAAAGATCGTTTAAAATTTGACCGAATCAATTTTCAAGGTATTCAAGATGCGAATCAAATTGTAGACGGAAAAATCAATGTGGTTAATCTTTGGAAAGATCAAATTGATGTACATTATGGTAAAGTAACCAAAGAAGCTGGTGAACACGCTTATCAATCATTAAAAGCGGCTGCAAAATCTGTTTCAGATGGTTTTACTGATGTTTTGGTAACGGCTCCAATTAATAAAGATAATATTCAGTCCGAAGAATTTCATTTCCCAGGTCATACCGAATATTTAGGAGAAATTTGGGGAGGAAAACCTTTGATGTTCTTAGTTTCAGAAAAATTGAGAGTTGGTTTAGTAACGCAACATATTCCAATTAGCGAAGTTGCAAAACAAATTAATCCAAAATCTGTTTATGCAAAAATTCAACAAATTCATAAAAGTTTGATTGAAGATTACGCCATCGAAAAACCAAAAATTGCAGTTTTAGGTCTTAATCCTCATGCAGGTGACAATGGTCTGTTAGGATCAGAAGAAAAAGAAATTATTTCGCCAGTTATCGAGCGTTGCATTAACGAAAATCAATTAGTTTTTGGACCTTATTCGGCAGATAGTTTTTTCAATCCAAGTAATTTAGACGCTTTTGATGCGGTTTTGGCCATGTATCACGATCAAGGATTGGTGGCATTCAAAACAATTAGTTTTGATGAAGGCGTTAATTATACAGCTGGATTAAAATTTGTACGAACTTCGCCAGATCATGGTGTGGCTTACGACATCGCAGGAAAAGGAATTGCAAACGAAGAATCATTTAAGGAAGCTATTTTTTCAGCGATCGAATTATATAAAAATCGAAACGAATACCAAGAGCTAACAAAAAATGTATTGCAACATATCCATCTAAAATTAGAAAAAGGCGATAATAAAGAATAAAAATTTAAAATAAGTTGCAAAGAGCTATTAATTTTAAATAAATTAGATTATCTTTGCACACCTTTTTGTGGTATGGACAAGTTAAAAAATTATAATATTGTATTTACAAGCTTGCCTTTTGGTAAGAGTGATTTTACATTCGAATTATCACAATCGTTCTTTGATTTATTTGAAATTGAGCAAGATTTTGACAATCCTAATTTAATTGCAACAATTATTTTAGATAAAAAATCAACAATGCTTGAGTTAGAAATCAGCTTAAAAGGAGACATTACAGTCCCTTGTGATTTGACTGGAGAATTGTTTCAACAAGAAATTTCAAATAATGCAGAATTAATTGTTAAATTTGGAAACGAGTTTGACGATACTGATTTTGAAATGTGGGTAATTCCAAGAGAGGAATACCAAATCAACGTTGCGCAAGTTCTTTATGAATTGGCAATGTTATCAGTACCAACAAAACGAATTCATCCCGATGTCTTGAATGGCAAAAGCGATTCTGAAATGATTGAATTGTTAGACCAATACAGCATTTACGAATTAGACGAAGATGAAGAATACGAGCATTACGATGAAGACAACAACAATGATGACGATGACGATAATAACGACATTGATCCTCGTTGGGCAAAATTGAAAGATTTGAAACCTTAATTGGTTTTTATTATTAAAATAAATTATAGAAATAAAGAAAAAAAAGTAGTTAGATATGGCACATCCTAAGAGAAGACAGTCGTCAACAAGAAGAGATAAACGTAGAACACACTACAAAATCGAAGCTCCACAATTAGCAATCGATAAAACAACAGGTGAAGCACATTTATATCACAGAGCTCACTGGTCTGACGGAAAATTATACTACAAAGGTAAAGTAGTATTAGAGAAAGTACAAGAAGTTACTGAATAATATAATCTTCGAAAGATTTTGAAGCTGTTTCTAAAAAGAAACAGCTTTTTTTATTTTTTTTTCAATACCTTTGAAATCGTTTTATAAAAAACAAACATAAAAGGTCAAATAAAAAACCGCATTATATGGACATTAAAGACATTCAAAATTTAATTAGATTCGTATCAAAAGCAGAAGTTGCTGAAGTAAGCATCAAACAAGATGACATCGAAATCAAAATCAAAACTTTAGCAAGCGTACCTGCACAAGTTGCATCTCAACAAATTTATGTACCACAAGCTCCTGTAGCTCCAATTGCCGCTCCTCAAGCGTCAGCAGCTGCACCAGCAAATAACTCTACAACATCAACAGAAGAAGAAAATAGTAATTTAATTACAGTTAAATCTCCTATGATTGGTACTTTCTACCGTGCTGCAGGACCAGGTAAAGAACCTTTTATTAATGTAGGTGATGCTATTGCTCCAGGTAAAGTTTTATGTATTGTTGAAGCAATGAAGCTATTCAACGAAATCGAATCAGAAGTTTCTGGAAAAATTGTAAAAATCTTAGTGGACGACGCTAGTCCAGTTGAGTACGATCAACCATTATTCTTAGTTGATCCAGCTTAATCAATTACATCTAAAAAATTATGTTTAAAAAGATATTAATCGCTAATAGAGGTGAAATTGCAATGCGTATTATACGTACTGCAAAAGAAATGGGAATCAAAACGGTTGCCGTTTACTCTAAAGCAGACGAGACTTCATTACACGTACGTTTCGCTGACGAAGCTGTGTGTATTGGTCCTGCTCCAAGTAAAGATTCGTACCTAAAAATGGCTAACATCATCGCGGCTGCAGAAATTACTGACGCGGATGCTATTCACCCAGGTTACGGGTTTTTATCTGAAAACTCAACTTTTTCTAAAATCTGTGCTTCTAACGGAATCAAATTCATCGGTGCTTCTGCAGAAAATATCGAGCGTATGGGAGATAAAGCCAATGCGAAAGCTACTATGAAAGAAGCTGGTGTTCCTGTAGTACCAGGTTCTGATGGTTTATTAGAAAGCTATGAGCAAGCCTTAGAAGTTGCGCGCGAAATTAAATACCCAGTTATGATGAAAGCTACTGCCGGTGGTGGTGGTAAAGGTATGCGTGCAATTTGGAAAGAAGAAGATTTATTACACGCATGGGAATCTGCTCGTACAGAAGCTGCTGCAGCTTTTGGTAACGACGGAATGTATATGGAAAAATTAATCGAAGAACCACGTCATATCGAGATTCAAGTTGCAAGTGACCAAAACGGTAAAGCTTGTCACTTATCAGAACGTGACTGTTCTATTCAACGTCGTAATCAAAAATTAGCAGAAGAAACCCCTTCTCCAATCATGACAGACGAATTACGTCAACGTATGGGAGATGCAGCAGTTAAAGCTTGTGAATATATAGGTTATGAAGGTGTTGGCACAATTGAATTCTTAGTTGACAAACACGGAGATTTCTACTTTATGGAAATGAATACTCGTATCCAAGTAGAGCATCCAATTACTGAGCAAGTAACAGGTTTCGATTTAATTCGTGAACAAATTATGTTAGCGGATGGTGAGCCAATCTCTGGTCAAAACTATTATCCAAACGGACATTCTATCGAGTGTCGTATCAATGCAGAAGATCCTTATAACGACTTCCGCCCTTCTCCAGGGAAAATTACAAATATTAATATTCCTGGTGGTAACGGTGTTCGTGTTGATACACACGTTTATGCTGGATATACAATTCCACCAAATTACGATTCTATGATTGCAAAAATCATTGTTACTGCACAAACGCGTGAAGAAGCAATAGCAAAAATGAAACGTGCGTTAGGGGAATTTTATATCGAAGGTATCAAAACAACGATTCCTTTCCACTTACAGTTGATGGATAATCCAGATTTTATCGCGGGTAATTACACAACTAAATTTATGGAGGATTTTGTTTTTGACGAATCTTACGCAAATTACGGAGAATTATAAGAAATTAAATTTTCGAAATATTGAAAATCCAGAACGTATATTCTGGATTTTTTTATGTCATTGTGTCAGCAAAAATCAAATGGCTTAATTGTTGAAAATATCACCTCAGAAAAGTAGTAAATAATCAATTCAATCATTCCATCTAAAATCAAAATATCAAGTATTTGATAAGATTCCATCCGAATTGTTAATTTATAGTGAATGAATTGATTGTAATATTACTTTTTACTATTAAAAATCATTAATAATTTATACATTTGCACTCCAAATTTAAGGTAGATGAATATTACTAAAAATACAACAGACAAATTAAACGCAGTATTAACTGTAACTGTTGATAAGGCAGATTATCAAGAAAAAGTAGTTGATGTATTAAACCAATACAGAAAAACAGCTAACATCAAAGGTTTCCGTAAAGGACAAGTTCCTATGAGCTTTGTAAAAAAACAATACGAACAAGCTGTTGTTTTTGATACAGTTAACGAAATTTTACAAAAAAGTGTATCTGAATACATCAACACAGAAAAATTATCAATCTTAGGAAATCCAGTTCCAGTAATGAAAGATGTTGATTGGGATGCTGATCAATTATCATTTGATTTCGAATTAGGATTAGCTCCAGAATTTGATGTTGATTTATCTAAAGTAGAAGTTGACAGCTACAAAGTAAAAGTTGCTGACGACGAAATCCAAAAATATGTAGATAATTTCGCTGCTCGTTTTGGATCATTAAAATCTTTAACTGAAGCTGAAGCTGAAGCTGTATTGAAAGTAGAAGCTGCTGTAGAAGGACAAGAAGCTAAACCAACATTTATCCGTTTAGAAGAATTGAAAGATGCTTCTGCATTTATCGGTAAAAAAGCTGGTGATGTTGTAGAAGTAAATTCTAACGATATTTTTGACACTGCTGAAGAAGCTGCACAACAATTGAACACAGAAGTTTCTGAAGAAGGAACTAACGTTACGTATACAATCAAAGAAATTAACAAAGCTGAAAAAGCTGAAGTTAATCAAGAATTATTTGATAAAGTTTATGGAGAAGGAGCTGTAGATTCAGAAGAAGCTTTCCGTAACAAAATCAAAGAAGAGTCAGAAAACATGTACAACAAAGAATCTGACAAACAAATTATCAATGATGTTGTAGCTAAATTATTAGATACAGTTCAATTTGATTTACCAACAGAATTTTTAACAAAATGGTTAATCACTTCTAACGAAAATGTAACTTCTGAAGAGCAAGCGAAAGAAGAATTGGTAAAAATGGACAAAGGTTTACGTTACCAATTAATCGAAGCTAAAATTGCTGAAGTTAACAATGTAGAAGTAAATGCTGAGGAAGTAAAAGAAGCTGCTTTTGCTGCAATCAAAGATCAATTAAAAATGTACGGTCAAACTTCTATTCCAGAAGAAACATTACAACAAATTGCAATGTCTGCTTTACAGAATCAAGAAGAATACAACCGTTTATCATACCAAGTGTTTACAGACAAAATGTTAGACATCTTCAAAAACAATGTAAAATTGAACGAGAAAGAAGTAACATTTGACGAGTTTGTTGACATTATTACAGAAAAAAATAAAGAATTAGCAGAAGCTTAATCACTTCTAAAAAATTCTTTATACCTTTCATTTAAAATCTAAATTTAATAATGAAAAACGTAGGAGAAGAATTTAAAAAATATGCGCTGTTAGACAAAGGAATTAGCTCTTTACATATGGAGAGTTACATCCAAAATACAACGCCTTACATCGTTGAAGAAAGAAAATTGAACGTTGCACAAATGGACGTTTTCTCTCGTTTGATGATGGATAGAATCATCTTTTTAGGAACAGGAATCGATGATCAAATTGCAAATATTATTCAAGCACAATTATTGTTCTTAGAAAGTGTAGATGCAACAAAAGATATTCAGATTTATGTTAACTCACCAGGTGGTGGTGTTTATGCAGGATTAGGAATTTACGACACAATGCAGTTAGTAAAACCAGATGTTGCAACAATTTGTACAGGAATGGCAGCTTCTATGGGAGCAGTTTTATTATGTGCAGGTGCAGCAGGAAAACGTTCAGCACTTAAACATTCTCGCGTGATGATTCATCAACCTTTAGGAGGTGCTCAAGGACAAGCAACTGATATGGAAATTACATTGAAGGAAATCTTGAAATTAAAAAAAGAATTATACGACATTCTTGCAACTCATTCTGGTCAAACTTTCGAGCAAATCGAAAAAGATGGTGAACGTGATTACTGGATGACTTCACAAGAAGCAAAAGAATATGGAATGATTGACGAAGTTTTATTGCCTCGTAAATAATTTTAAATTCAATAAAAATACAAAAAAAGGATACTCAACTTATTGAGTATCCTTTTTCGTTTACAAATACTTAAAAATTTGTAAAACAATAAGAAAGAAACATAAAAAACAATAATCTAAAATAAGATAACTTCATCCTTTATTTTACCATAATTTATACTGATAGAAATTAACAAATAAATATTTTCTATCTAAAAGAAAATAAATACCTTTGCATCTTAATTAAGTATAGAAAATTGGAAGAAAATAAGTGCTCTTTTTGCGGAAAAAGCAGAAACGAAGTAAATATTTTAGTGTCTGGAATCGACGGTAATATTTGTGATAATTGCATAGAACAAGCTCATGGTATAGTTTTAGAAGAATCGAAATTTAACGAAAATAACGATTTGATAAAACCATTAACGCTAAAATCTCCGAAAGAAATTAAAGAGTTTTTAGATGATTACGTGATTGGTCAAGACCAGGCAAAAAAAATATTGTCGGTTGCCGTATACAACCATTACAAAAGAATATTACTAGACAAAGAAAATGATGTAGAGATTGATAAATCGAACGTAATTTTAGTTGGAGAAACAGGAAGTGGAAAAACATTATTAGCTAAAACAATTGCTAAGTTATTAAATGTTCCGTTTGCAATAGTTGATGCAACTGTACTTACAGAAGCTGGATATGTAGGAGAAGATGTAGAAAGTATTTTGACGCGTCTTTTACAATCTGCTGATTACAATGTAGAGCTTGCCGAAAAAGGAATCGTATTTATTGATGAAGTAGATAAAATTGCACGTAAAAGTGACAATCCATCTATTACACGTGACGTTTCTGGAGAAGGTGTACAACAAGCTTTGCTTAAAATTTTGGAAGGAACTATTGTTAACGTGCCACCAAAAGGAGGACGTAAGCATCCTGATCAAAAATTTATAGAAGTTAATACAAAAGATATTTTATTTGTGGCTGGTGGAGCTTTTTCTGGAATAGAAAAACACATTGCAGATCGTTTGAAGAAACACGTAATTGGTTTCAAGAATGAGGATCACAAAGAAATCGAAAATCTTTTGGATGAAGTAAATGCACAAGATTTGAAAAACTTTGGTATCATTCCAGAATTAATTGGACGTTTACCAATTATTACGTATCTTAAAGCATTAGATAAAGAAGCGATGAGAGCTATTTTGACAGAACCAAAAAACTCTCTAATGAAACAATATACAAAACTTTTTGCCCTAGACGGAAAAGAGCTTGTAGTGACGGACGAAACCCTAAATAGAATTGTAGACCGTGCCAATGAACTGGGTTTAGGAGCTCGAGGATTACGAGCAGTTACGGAAGAAATCTTTACTGATTTAATGTATAACATTAAAGATTTACCAGAAAAAGTTATAATATAATCTGTTGAATAGTAACTTATTAATAAATATTTTTATATTTGTAATAAAATTATTATTTAATTTAATAGAAACCTACCAAAAATAACATAATTTATGAAAAAGAATCTACTTGCTTTAGTCACACTTGCTTAGGTCTATAGTGATTCTACACAATATAAATATATAAAAAATAGCTGACGATAAAATTAATAATCGCTTAGAATTCTATTGGAATCAATCACCAAAAACACTAGATATAAATGATTTAAATAAGCTACTATTTATATTGAAATAATGGAGGTCATTTTGTTAAATTTGAGCAAAGTAATACAACCGCTAATATTTCAATTTTTAATTTAATTGGACGTCAAATATTTTATAAAACAATATTTCTACAAATACAGATTATAATTTAAATATTAATAATATTCCAACCTTATATTTGGTTAAGATTGTATATTAAGGTGGTGAAACTTTAACGAAGAAAACCATTAACAAATAAAACTAGCTATGAAAAAATTATTGAAAATTAACTTGTTTTTTTTATTTGTTTTCATTATTAATGTATCTGTTAACGCCCAACCTACAAATCCTTTATTCAGATTGGAAAAATTGTAATATGAACGGAGATAATACAGGAAATAGGGATGGTATTAGAAAAGTATCTATTCATGATTATGCACCTTTTTTAATTGTTACAGCTGTAACAATTGCAGGAATAGATTCATATGAACAAAGACTAATAATTAAAAAATAAATTCATACTTTTAAACCTCAATCAATAGATTGAGGTTTTTTTATATCAAACAAACTATGAAAAATAAATTTATACTGCCGCTTGTTGTTTTAGGAAGTTCTGTCTTTGGGCAGTTTAATGTTTCTGGGCAAATAGAAAATTATGCAAATAAACCTGTTTTGGTTAAAATTTTCGACAATGCCGAAATGAAATTAATCAACAATGCGATTACTGATAACAACGGAAATTTTTCTGTAAAAGTTCCAAAAGAATACAATGGTTTTGTACGTATTGATTTGCCAACAGGTGAAAATCTTTCGTTATTAACTGATAACAAAAATCTAAAATTCAAAACGGTTAGTGGGCAAGAAATATCTACTAAACTTGAAATTTTTGAGGGAAATACACAAAAGGAATACAATAAAGTTTTAGCACTTCAACCATTAAATGAAATTCAGAACCAGGTTTTTCCTTATTTAATGCAAATGTATAAACCAACTGATGAATTTTATACAGCAATGGTAAAAGAAGATAAGCGTATAAAAGAGTTGAAACGTAACGAAAATTTTTCGCCATTAATTACCTATATTAATGAGTTGAATGATTTGAAACAAAAAGCTCAAACAAATAAAGATGCTGAAACGCTAAATGAAATTGTGAATCATTTTGTAAAAGATGATATACGATTGGAGCAATCTGGAATGTTTAATGATTTAGTTTTTGCTTATATTAATGGAAAATTAGCTGCTGCAAACAATCAAGATGTAGAAGGGAATTTAATTGCTGCTACAGACGAAATTTTGGCTAAAACAGATATCAAAACGACAAGAGGTCAAAATGTATTGACAACTATCTTAAACTTTGTTCCTGAAAAAGAATATGCAAATTTTCATAAAAAATATGTAGATAAAGTAAAAAGTTTGACTTCTAATGTAACAGATCAATTGAAAAAGAAAGTGGAAAAAAGCGCTTCTATGCAAGTGGGAAGTAAAGTTCCTAATATCACTTTTCCTCAACCTGTTAATGGGAAAAAATCATTATATGATATCAAAGAAGATCAAAAATTAATTGTTTTCTGGGCTTCTTGGTGTCCTGCTTGTCAACAAGAATTACCGCACATTAAAGAGTTTTACAAGAACTTCAAATCAAAAGGTGGAGAAATTGTTGCTATTTCTTTAGACTATGATCAAACAGCGTTTAACAATGCTACGAAAGAATTACCTTGGTACAATTATACTGATCTTTTGAGATGGGATTCGCCAATCGCGGCAGAATATGGAATAGAATCTACTCCTACTCTAATTTTGGTTGATAAAGACAATAAATTAATTAAGAAAGTTCATCATATTTCTGAGTTAGAAGTATCGAAATAATAACGAAAAAGCTACATTGAAAATCAATGTAGCTTTTTTATTCTATTGAATTATTATTCTAAATAAATCCTTGACTGTTCTTGTAATGAATGATTAGGAAAATTCCGATCAGAATAGTGAATCCCCATAACGAACTTCCTCCGTAGCTGAAAAATGGTAACGGAATACCAACCGTTGGGAAAAGCCCAATCACCATTGCGATATTGATAAAAAAGTGGAAAAATAAAATAGAGGCGACTGCATATCCATAAAATCGTGCAAATCTATTTTTTTGGATTTCGGCTAAGAAAAATAATCGCCCTACGAAAACTGCATAAACAATCACCAAGGCTGTACTACCAATGAATCCCCACTCTTCTCCTACTGTTGTAAAAATGTAATCGGTTTGTTGTTCTGGTACAAACCTTCCTTTTTTAATAGTTCCTTGATTGTAACCTTTTCCATATAATTCGCCCGAACCAATCGCTGTTTTTGCATACAATAAATTATATCCCGAAGTATCACGATACTTTGCTTCTCCTTCGTACAAAACCATCACACGCTCTTTTTGGTGTTTGGGTAATTTCTCAAAAATGATCGGAGAAATAAAACTAACCGTGCTTGCAAATAATAACAACACAATAGACGCAATAATACTAAAATTCAGAACATTTGCAGCTAATCCAGATTGTGTTTTGAATGGTGAATCATTAATTTCTTTTTGTTCGGTTAATTTTAAAATTAAAACTGGAATAATTGATATAAAGAATCCTATCAATCCAAAGAAAGTTGTATTAAAAAATATTGGTTCTGAGAAAAATAAGGAACGCATTGGAAATAAATGTCCGAAAGATTCGCGTGTTTCTTCAGATAAATCTTCAACCAAATAACAAATTCCAATCAATAATAAAAAGAAAATTGATAAGCCGATTAAAACACCATGCATCGCATCAACTACATTCTGATTATAATTGAAAGCTAAAATTAATAAAGCTATTGTAAGAATTATAAATCCAAAAACTAATAAAACGTAAAAAGGAATTTGTACAATCGAAATCAAGAAAATGATTAATAATATGATTGGTGCTAAAATTATCCATGGATTAAGTCCTTCTCTGTACAAGGCAATACTTAATGAACAGAAAATAATTACTGAACCTAAATCGGGTTGTAAAAGAATTAAAACTACTGGTATTGCGATAATCAACAATATTTTTCCTATAAAACCTAAGTCTTTTAGATTTGCGTTTGAATGATTGATAAAATTAGCAATCAACAAAGCTGTACCAATCTTCGCAAATTCGGCTGGTTGCAAACTCAGAGGTCCAAAACGATACCACGCTTTTGCTCCATTAATTTCCTTTCCAACAATCAAAACTCCGACGAGCAAAACGAGGGAAATGATATAAAAAACAGGACTATAAATTTCGAAAAAATTACGGTTGTTTCCGCTCGCAATTATCAAAATCAATATCATCACCATTCCAAGTCCAAACCAAATTAGCTGTTTTACACCTAAATCTGGATTGACACTATACACATTCATAATCCCGAAAGTTACTATCAGAAACCCTAGGATCAGTACAATCCAATCAATTCCTTTTAGTAATCTGCTTTGGCTCATGTTTTAGTTTTGTTGAATCTTTTTTAAATTTTAAACTATCTATTTTATTTCCGATAGAATCCTTTTTTACAGGTTCTACGTATAATCCTTTTCTTTTTAGATAATCTATCCATTGACGACGATATTCGCCTTGTAGATTACCATTTTTCATACGTTGCACTAACGCAGGTCGTTTTATTGTATCCGTTACGTATAATTCTGCGATCAAACTCGCCATTGGTCCAGCATAAGTTGTACCCCAAGAACCATTTTCTACAATTGCAGCAATCGCAATTTTTGGTTTATCTGCTGGAGCAAACAATACAAATAATGAGTGATCTTGTCCATGAGAGTTCTGAGAAGTTCCAGTTTTACCAAATTGTACAAAAGAACTTGTATCAAAACTACGAGCTGTACCCATTGTAAATACATTACGCATTCCGCGTTGAATGATGTCAAAATGTTTTGGATCAACCAATGTATTTTTTTTCACCATATAAGTAGAATCCGTCAATGGTTTTCCATCAATACTATGTACAATATGCGGTGTATAGAAAAATCCTTTGTTGGCAATAATTGCTGTATAATTTGCCATTTGCAGCGGAGTTGTATTAATATCTCCTTGTCCCATACCATTGAAAATAATACGGTAAGGATTCCAAACACCTTCTCCAAAACGATTATCGTAAAACTCAGCTGTCGGAATAAGACCTTTGCTACCAACAGGTAAATCTGTTCCCATAAATTTTCCTAATCCGAAACTATTCAAAATGGAAGCCCATTCGTTAATTCCGACACTATAATCATTTGGGTCTTTACGAACAATATCACGATAAGCTTCAGAAAAATAATTATTACATGATTTTCCAATTGCATGTTCTAAACCTTGCGGCGTATAATACATTCCACAGTGACAACCAATATGCATACGTCCATAACGGAAACCATGTTTACAAACATATGTTGTTTTTTCTGTCATCGTTCCCATTTGTAAACCAGCCAAAGCCGTTACCATTTTGAATGTAGAACCAGGAGGATAAGTTCCTTGTAAAGCTCTATCATAAGTTGGACGAGCAATAGAATCGTTGATTAATGCACTTCTCAACTTTGTATTCAAATAATCGTTTGGATTAATTGTAGGTGCGGATGCTAAAGCCAAAATTTCACCATTATTAGGATCAAGTGCGACAATTGCCCCACGTTTATTTTGAAGCATTTGTTCTGCCAATTCTTGCAAACGATAATCAATTGTCAAATGAACTGTTTTCCCACTTTTTACAGGTCGATCATAATCTCCGTTTTTATATGGACCAACAACATTCATTGTTCGGTCTACAATCCAGTTTTTTACACCTTTTATTCCTCGCAAATCTTTTTCATACGATTTCTCAACACCAGCAATACCAACCAAATCTCCAGGTTGATAATAGGTAGAATCTGTTTTGATATAAGATTGATTGGCTTCGTTTATATAGCCCAGTATATTTCCGGCAGAATTTACCATATATTTACGCTCGGGACGTTTGATAATGCTAAATGCAGGATACAAGTACAATTGTTCTTGCATACGAGCAAAATTCTCTCGCGAAATATTTTTTAAGAATGGATAAGGCGATAATTTTTTATAATCTTTTGCGGTAACAATTTTATCTAAAATAGAATCAAATTGTTGTGTAGAAATTCCAATCATTTTAGAGAATTTAGGTTTATCAAAACCATTCATATATTCTCCATAA
This sequence comes from Empedobacter sp. UBA2044, assembly GCF_002333005.1. NCBI lineage: Bacteria > Pseudomonadati > Bacteroidota > Flavobacteriia > Flavobacteriales > Weeksellaceae > Empedobacter > Empedobacter sp. UBA2044. Next base: position 7,484 of record NZ_DDBA01000019.1, on the reverse strand, counting down.
CTGTCAATTAATTTCCCTGGAATAACGTCTAATTCGTACGAATATGTATTACTCACCAACAATTTTCCGTTTCGATCAAGAATATCACCACGATTAGGATAAATAATTTCTTGTTTGATCGAAGTATTAAATGCATTTAACGTATAACGATCTGTAAATAATTGCAAATACGCCAAACGTCCTATAAATAGAAACACTATAAACAGGATGAGTGCATAAACAACCATCAACTTTTTCATACTCCAACTTTATTTTTAAATAAAATTTTATAAATAAAGACAAACACAAAAGTTATTCCCGAATTGATTAATGCTTTTAGCATCAAAGATCCAATTCCTGATGGTTTAAAATTCTCAAGAAGTAATAAAATAATATGATGTGCAAGAATTAGAATAATCAAATAAAACAACCATTGCGCAAAACTGAACGAATTGAAAGAGAAAAATTCCATTTCGTAATCTTGTTTTCCTGCCAAAAGTTTGATGATTGGATTTCTAAGAAATGCGATAAGTGTTAATGCAAAAGCATGAATTCCTCCTGTGTATTCGAAAATATCTATCATTAATCCTAACATAAATGATAAGATTAGTAAGGCATATTTATTTTGATAAGGCGGATAAAATAATACAAATACAATATAGATATATGGTTGATAACTTCCTAAAAAGTTGATGTGATTGAACACAAAAACTTGTAACAAAGCTAAAACGATAATCTTGATAATATTGATTAAAAAATCTTTATTGAACATTCTGTGGACTTGTTATTGTATCTGATTTTTCTACTTGTTGAATTTCAACTTTATTAAGGTTTGTGACCACATAAGCTTGAGCTAAATTGGCGAAATCTTGTTTCAATCTTACTTGAACTTTCATTTCTCCCGTTTCATCAATTCCTTTACTTACAACTTTACCTATAATAATTCCTTCTGGGAAAACTGGTGATTTACCATCTGTTTCGATAATATCTCCTTTTTTCACTTCGATGTATTTCGGAATTTCATATAACTGAACATAACGAGGATCTTTTCCATCCCATTTCACTGTCCCAAAATATTGATTTCCTTTGATACGTGCATTGATATTGATATCCTTGTTTAACAACGAAATTGCACGAGAATAATTTTTCCCAGCAAAAGTTACAATACCAATTACACCATTATTTGTAATGATTCCGTCACCTTTTTCTATTCCATCATTTGTTCCTTTATCAATCATCAAAAGGTTTTGCGTTTTGATAATCGAGTTATTTACAATCTCTGCAGGTACAAAAGAATACGTTTGATGATAACCTAAGGTATCCGATTTGTAAAACTTTTTAGTTTTCGCATCTTTAATACCTAAATGCACCAATTGCTCACGCAAAAAGGCATTTTCGTCCATCAAATCTTTATTGGTACTCGGTAAATGAATAAAGTTTGTCACCTTTGCAATTTTATCATCCACATAACCTGTAAACGATGTGCTTGCAGAGGCAAGAATAGTTTCGTGATAAATATTTTTCTTAAAGACAAGAAACAACGCAATTAACTCTAAAAAGACAAAAATTAATAGCATTCCATTTCTTCTAATCGCATTCAGAATATATTGCATTGCTCTTTACTCTTCTATTTCATTAAGAAAGTGAATTTATCAATATTTTTAAGTGCAATACCAGTTCCACGAACAACAGCACGTAAAGGATCATCAGCCAAGAAAACTGGTAAACCTGTTTTTTTAGAAATACGTTGATCTAAACCTCTCAACATAGCTCCACCACCAGCCATATAGATACCAGTGTTGTAAATATCAGCAGCTAATTCTGGAGGAGTTTGAGATAACGTTTCCATTACACCATCTTCAATGCGTAAAATTGATTTGTCTAATGCACGTGCAATTTCGCGGTAATTTACAGTAATTTCTTTTGGTTTTCCTGTAATCAAATCACGTCCTTGTACTGGCATATCCTCTGGTGCATGCTCTAGTTCTTCTACAGCAGCTCCAACTTCAATTTTAACACGTTCAGCAGTTCTTTCTCCGATATATAAATTATGATGGGTTCTTAAGTAATATGCAATATCATTTGTAAAAACATCACCTGCAATTTTCACAGATTTGTCACAAACAATACCACCTAATGCAACAACGGCAATTTCTGTAGTACCACCACCTATATCAATAATCATGTTACCTTTAGGTTGAGTGATATCAATTCCAACACCTATCGCAGCAGCCATTGGTTCGTAAATAAGACGAACATCTTTTGCGTTAACGCGTGCACAAGAATCTTTTACAGCACGTTTCTCAACTTCTGTAATTCCAGAAGGAATACAAATCACCATTCGTAATGAAGGTGAAAATAACTTCCCTTGAATTCCAGGAATTTTCTTGATGAACTCTGTCAACATGAATTCTGAAGCTTCAAAATCTGCAATTACTCCGTCTTTCAAAGGACGAATTGTTTTTATATCATCATGCGTTTTACCTTGCATGTGTTTTGCTTGTTCTCCAACAGCAATAACTTTATTTGTTCTTCTATGTATAGCGACGATAGATGGACTATCTACTACAACTTTATTATTGTGGATAATTAAAGTGTTAGCAGTCCCCAAGTCAATCGCAATTTCTTGCGTGAAAAAATCAAATAATCCCATCGTTGATTATGTCTCAGTATTATTAAAAATGAATGTACAAAAGTATAATAAATTTAGATGATTATAAAAGAGAATTTAATTTTATTATCAACTAAATATTTTTACTAAAATAGTAAGATTTTAACAATAAAAAAGGGTTAAAAATATTTTAACCCTTTTTTATGATTTTTATTGAATTTGAATATCGTAAGGTAGCCTAACTTGAACACCTTTTTGCTCATTCATCATCTTTATTTCTTTGTAAATTCGGATTCCGTCCGAACCTAATTCTTTTGCAATTGCTGCCTCAGTATTTTTTCCTTGAAGATTATCCATAAATTCTTCAAAAGAATCTTTTCTTTTTGGATAATTTTCTGTCGAATATTTTTCTATTTTAGCCAATTTAGCTGCTTCTTTTATCGCTGTATCTAAACTTCCAAAATCATCTACCAAACCAATTTGTTTTGCGCGAGTTCCAGACCAAACACGTCCTTCTCCTATTTTGTCAACTTGCTCATACGTTAACTTTCTATTTGTAGCAACGTGGTTTACGAATTTTCCATAAATCAATACGATTGATTTTTGCATCGTATTTTTTGCTGTTGGTGATAATGGTGTTGTCAAAGATTTTAACTGATCTGCATTTGCATTCGTTTTTACTTCATCAAAATCTAATCCGAAATTATTGAATAATTTTTGCGCATTTGGGATCATTCCGAAAACTCCAATCGAACCAGTAATTGTATTTGGTTGAGCATAAATTTTGTCAGAAGCTTGTGCAATGTAATATCCACCAGATGCTGCAACATCACCAAAAGAAACTACGATTGGCATTTTTGTTTTCAATTGCATCAATTCATATAAAATTTCTTCTGATGCATTTGCGCTACCTCCAGGAGAATTTACACGTAAAACTAAAGCTTTGATTTTATCGTTTTGACTGATTTTGCGAATCGCATCCACATAAGTCTTCGATTGAATACCATCAAAACCATCCCCTTCAGTAATTGTTCCAGATGCATATAAGACTGCAATTTTATCTTTTTCAGATTTATCTGATAAGGTTTCAAAATAATCTTCTACTTTTATGGTATGTTTTTCAAGAACTTCAAAATCAGTTTTTGATTTTTCTTCTTTCAGACCAAGTTTTGTGAATAACATTTTTTGATATTCATTTTCTTGTGCCAATACATCATAAATCTTATTTTCTTTTCCTGTTTCTGGGATGAAAGCATACAAACTATCTGTTACTGTAGTGAATTGTTCAGGAGAAATTTTACGCGATTTTGTAATCGAGTTTGAAACATTACCCCATACATCATTCAATAATTCTGACAATTGTAATCGATTCTCATCAGACATATTTGTTCTCATATAAGGCTCTACTGCACTCTTAAATTGTCCGTGACGAATCACCTGAAAATCTACACCATATTTATCTCCTGCATTCTTGAAGAACATAATATTAGAACTTAAACCTTGTAATAAAGTTCCTCCCAAAGGATTTTGATAAATTTTATCAGACACACTACTTATATAATATGACAGCTGACTTCCTGAATTAGAATATGAATACACAAATTTTCCAGATTTCTTAAAATCTTCTAGTGCATTACGAATATCAGTCGCTTGCGTAGCTCCACCAGAAAATTTATCCAATTTCAGACTAATTCCTTTTATTTTATCATCATTCTTCGCTTCTTCAATTGAATGAATAATATCTTGTAAAAAAACATTTGGACTTTCTGACATATCAAAAATAGAAACGGAACGATCCATATCACTTTCCATAATTGGATCTTCCAACGAAATTTCTAAAACAGAACCATCTTTCACACTTTTTGTTGGAGCAGATAATGCTGAAACAAATATCAACACGAAAAGTAGTATGACAAATACACTAATCGTTAATAGATTTCCTATGATTGTTGAGAATACTCTCCCGAAAAAGTTTTTCATTTTTAATTTATTATTACTTTTGCTCTATATGTCGCAAAATATAGTCATTTTGTTACTTGGTACAAACTTAGGTGACAAAAAAAATAATTTAGAATCAGCTAAAAACCTTATAAACAAAGAGGTAGGTAATATAAAAAAAGAATCTAATATTCTTGAAAATAAGGCTGAAGGATTTACTACACCTAATTTATTCTTAAATCAAAAAATAGAAATTAATACAAGTTATTCTCCATTTGAGATTTTGAAAAAAATTAAAGATATTGAACAAAAAATGGGAAGAATCTATTTTAAACCCAAAGAAAATGAGAGTTACGTTGATCGTTTAATAGATATTGATATACTATTCTATAATCAGCTTTTAATTAATTGCAATTATTTAAAAATTCCTCATCCTCAAAATTATTCTAGAGATTTTATTAAAAGTTTATATTTTTAGCCTGTTCTGCATTTTGATTATTAAATAATAAAGTTGTTCATTTGATTGAAAATTTGTAAATTGTTTTTACAACAAAAAATTCACAATGAATAACTTACTCGCAAATTATAAAAGAATATTGGAAATTCTATGAAAAATATCCTAAGATAAACTTTTAATTTATCAATGTAGAAGACCTAAACATTTGATTTAAAACTCATAAGTCTTTTCTTAACTACTGAATTTATGGGTATTGATAGTGAAAATAATTCATTTCGGAATATTCCTAAAGCGTAAGTTGTAAAATTGAGCGAAGTATTTACAATCGAAGAAAATGTAGATTATCATATCAAATTAATAGTATTCGCCTCAAATTAGCGAAAGAATTTAATGAATTTGAAAATTGTTTTAATCATTGATAGTATGCCGTTTCAGTTTTGTAAAATAGCAAGTATAAATAGCTCAAAATTTACAAGGAACACTAGTATAATGCACAAAACAGAGGTTTTTGTGCTTCTCAGTAAATGTCTTTTTATGGCTATAAACTTCATGCTGTTTGTTCTTTAAGTGGTGTTTTCCTGAGTTTTAACATTAGTCCAGCATCTGTTCATGTATTCATTTTTTGAAAGATATTGATTTATTTAATGAAGTTAATATCGATTAGAAACACTGAAAAGATCGAATCAAAAAGATTACAAACCTCAGTTTTATACATTCAAAAAGAATTGAAACTTTATTTTCTCTACTATACGAACAATTTATGATTAGACGCAATTATGCAAAGACTTTTGAGAGATTTAAAACCAGAATTCTAGCTAAAATTACTGCACTATCAGTGATTCAGTACATTATATAGAACTTACTTTTATCAAAATATTAATAATCTAAAAACTCAAATTATTTAAAATGCAAAACAGGTATTTTTATTAAGATACTAAATATTAATTTATTAGTTTTGTAAAATTATATTAAGATATGCTTTATATTAGTTATAAAAATAATTCTAACCTATGATAAAACTTTTATGTTTATTAATATTAGGTGCTGCAGCATATACAAGTGTACAGACAAATTAAAATTAAACCCCCTTCACAACCGTAAAAAAGAATTTAACGATTGGTTTATTTATGCTTCTGGAGATTTAAATGCTTTGCAAAATACCGATCTTAATTATTGGTAGGAAGTTGGATATTTTACTCCTAGATATGATTTAAAATTCCAACTTAATAAACCAATTAGTCACGCTTTTGGTCTTAGTTTAGAATATCTATTTGGTAAAACTAGACAAAAGGGTAATATTGATGATTCTGCTTTAAGTGGATATCATGGATATGCGTATGGTAAAACTAAATACCAAGCAATTGGAGTTTTAGCTGATTTAAATGCTTCAAATTTACTAAGAAGAGTTGATAACAGAACTGAATTTAAATGGGCTATGCATTTATATGCTGGAGTAGGAATACATGGCTATAAAGCTTATAGAAATAATTATGCTCCTCAAGGAGATCCTAACTTTACATTAATAACTGATCAAGATATCTCTGATAAATCTATTTATTTTCAAGTAGGATCAGGGCTACGTTACAAATTAAATGATAGATTTTATTTTCAACTACGTGCTATGTAATTAATGTCTAGTAATGAAGAGTTTGATGGATCAGGAAAACCAATGCCTTATCACAACTCAGGTGGTATGACTGCCGCTGATACTGAAGAAGGTAGTGATGATAACATGATTACATTTTCTTTAGGCTTACATTATAAAATTGGAAAACATAAAGATGCCTTACAATGGGTTTCTCCATTAGCATACAAAGCTCCTATAGAACAAACTCCATTCGAACGTATTGACGAAGACCGTGACGGTGTTTGTGACCAATGGGATAAATATCTTGGAACTCTAGAAGGTATTCGCGTAGACGGATCAGGATGTTCTTTAGATTCTGATGGAGATGGTATTCCAGATAGTGAAGATAAATGTCCTACAATTCCTGGACCTCCTACAAATGGTGGTTGTCCTGAGAAAGTAATCAGAATTTCTGGTGAAGATGTTGCAACAACAATTAATGCATACTTAGAGGGTATCGAATTCGATTACAACTCTGATCGTATTAGAGAGCAATCTTATGAAAAATTAAATCATGCTTCTGAAGTATTATTAGCAAATCCAGATTTCAAATTCGTAGTAGAAGGTCATACAGATGCTGCTGTGGTGTTGATTATAACCAAAAATTATCTGAAAGACGTGCTGCTTCTGTTGTTCGTTACTTAGCTAACAAAGGTGTTGACACAACTAAATTATCTTCTGTAGGAAAAGATAAATCTGATTTAAAATGGCCAGAATGTAATCCTGTTACAAATTGTCCTGCTTGGAAAAACTTAGAAAACAGACATGTAATTTTCAAAGAAATTAAATAGTCTAAATTTAATCATACGAAAAAGCTCAGTTAAATATAACTGAGCTTTTTTATTGTTTAATATGTCCCGTCCTGAAATAGC
>NZ_DDBA01000012.1:0-19433 GCF_002333005.1 Empedobacter sp. UBA2044 | reverse complement strand
AGGATATGACGTACCCACAATGATTTACATCAAAATTCTGTTTGGATTGATTATCAACATTATTGTTTTGATCAAAAACTAAAACAACCTTCTACATAAGTTGGTATTTTTACTTTTCTAAAATTAAGCCAAGCATAGCAAAGTCCTCCTAAACCAGCAATTGCCAAACTAGAAACAATTGTTTTATTTACTTTTCCCATCTTCTACTCTTTTTTATGTTCGATATTTAACAAAAATTCAATCAAATCCATATTCAACTGTTCTTTATGAGTTATATTCAATCCATGCGGCGCATCGTCATACACAATGTAAGTCGATTTCGCGATCAATTTTGCAGCTTGATCTCCAGCTGTTTTAATTGGTACAGTTTGATCCTCTTTTCCATGAATAATTAATGTTGGAACATCTATCATTTTACATTCAGCTCTAAAATCTGTGTCCATCCAAGAGCGTGCAGCTCTCAAAGTTGCAATAGGTGAAGCATGCGAAGCAACCGAAAAATCAAAATCTAATTGTTCTTTGCTTACAGATTTTTTTAACAAGCCATGATTATAAAAACCTTTATGAAAACCTTCTAAAAATTCTAAACGATTTGTTTCAAGTTGATGAACAATCTGATCTAAGTCTTTTTGTGGAACGCCGTGTTCGTTATCATCAGTTTGTTTTACGAGTGGAATAATTGAACTGATCAATGCTATTTTCGAAATATTACTGTTTCCATAATTGGTAATATAACGCACAACTTCTCCTCCACCCATCGAAAAACCTACTAACACAACATTTTCCAATTGTAAATCATCAATCAAGGCATGTAAATCTTCAGCCAATGCATCATAATCGTAACGATCCCATGTCGCACAAGATTTTCCAAAACCTTTTCGATCATAGGCAATACAACGAAAACCAGCTTCTACAATTTTAGGAATTTGATATTCCCAAGATTGTAAACTAAGCGGCCAACCATGAATCAAAATAACGGGTTGAGCAAGTTTATTACCGTAATCGATATAATTTAGTTTATAATCTTTTCGTTTTAATTTAGCCATAATATTTTTAAGTGGTTTATAAATAATAATCTAACTGATAGATTATGATCATATTCATCACAATCATTAAGCCAATTATGAAATATTAGCGATTTCTGTAATAAAAAAGTCAACAATCAAAATTTGGCTTGATTTTTTAGGTAACTAAATTTCAACTTAAACAAGTTCGCAACTATGGATTTACATTCTGGATTACCTTATTGGATTGTGAAAAACGAATTTTTCGATTTATATCATCCTCTTCGAAATGATTTTAAAATAGATGTTGCTATAATTGGCTCCGGCATTACAGGAGCTTTAGTTGCGCACGAATTATGTGAAGCAGGTGTAGAATGTGCTCTTATCGATAAACGAACAATTTCTACAGGAAGTTCTGCAGCAAGTACTGCTCAATTACAATATGAAATTGATACCCCGTTAAGTAAATTAATAAATATTGTTCCTGAAAAAATGGCTATTGATGCCTATTTTAATTGTTTACAATCAATTTCAGATATTGAAACTATTTTTAAGAAAACTAAAATTAATGCTGATTTCACAAGAGCTCCAACCGTTTTATTGGCAAGTAATAAAGCTGGTGTAGCACTATTAGATCAAGAATTTGCTATTAGAAAAGAGGTTGGTTTACCTGTAAATTATTTGGATGCTAAACAATTAAAAACTTATCAAAATATTGATGGAATTGCTGCTTTACAAAATGATACTTCTGCACAAATGGATGCTTATAAAGGCGCTATCAATTTATTAAAGTATCATCAAGAAAAACATCAATTACAGATTTTTACCCATACAAAAGTGGAAAAAATAAACGAAAATAAGAACAATTGCGAACTATGGACGGAGCATGGACATACTATTTCGTGCAAGTATGTAATTGTTGCAACTGGTTTTGAAGCAGGTCAATTTCTACCTAAAAAAGTAATGAATTTATTATCTACTTACGCCATTTGTTCGGCTCCCATTGATGAAAAAATGGTTTGGCCAAATCGTAGCTTAATATGGGAAACAGCAGAACCATATCTTTATATGCGAACAACAAAAGATAATCGATTAATAGTTGGTGGTGAAGATGAAGATTTTCAAAATCCTGATAAAAGAGATGATTTACTTCGAGCAAAAATCAGAACTCTTGAACGTAAATTTAGCAGATTATATCCAGAAATTGAATTCAATACCGAAATGGCTTGGTGCGGAACTTTTAGCTCCACAAATGATGGTTTACCTTATATGGGTCCTTGGAAAAAAGGTGATCGAACGTTATTTGCATTAGGTTATGGAGGAAATGGGATTACTTTTTCGATGGTTGCAGCTCAAGTTTTAAAAAATATTATTCTTAACCAAAAAGATAGTCGCTTAGAAACCTTTGGTTTTGATCGACCAACTAAATAATTAAAAGTAAATTTCTATTCATATTTTATAACTACAATAATAAAATCAGAAAGATTATTTGATCTAATTGGACGGCAAATACTAAATAAAATATAATTATGAAAAAGAATACGAAACAAAATATAGCTCGTTATAGCCTAGGTGCTTTTTTAGTGGTAGCTGGTATTACACATTTAACAATTGCGAGAAAAGAGTTCAAAGCTCAAGTTCCTAATTGGGTACCCTTAGAGAAAGATGATACTGTTGTATATTCAGGAGTGGTAGAAATAGCACTTGGTAGTTCAATTATATTAGTATCGGACAAAAAGAAAGAACTTGTAGGTAAAGTTATTGCAGGATTTTTTGCTGCTGTATTCCCTGGAAATTGGGCACAATATAAAAATCATAGAAATGGATTTGGTCTAGATACGGATCAGAAGCGTTTAGCAAGACTATTTTTACAACCATTACTCATGCTTTGGGCAATCAAATCAACTCAAAAATAACCATATTCAATAGAGATCAATATATGAATACATCAATATTTTAGAAAGTATTAACATTTAAATTAATAGTTTGGTCTGAAAATTCCAAATTAAAATATCATAACTAAATAATCACAAAAATGAATACAACTAGAATTTCAAAAAATTTACAAAAAGCTTTAAATGATCAAATCACTTTAGAAGCCTTTTCTGCGCAAATGTATTTGATGCTTGCTTGCTGGGCAGACGAAAATCAATTGGATGGAATCAAAAATTTTATGATGAAACACTCACAGGAAGAGCGTGTACATATGGCTAAAGTTATGGAATACGTTCAAGAAAGAGGAGGAATTGTAAAAATCGAAGCTATACAAAAACCTGGTCCTGAACCAAAAAATGTATTAGAGTGTTTTCAAGCTGTTCTAAAACAAGAAATTGAAAATACAGAATCCATTTATAAAATTGTCAAAATGAGCATGGATGAAGAGGATTGGGCTACATGGAATTTCTTACAATGGTTGGTTGCTGAACAAAGAGAAGAAGAGAAATTAGCTTTAGACTTGCTAGATAAAGCTAAATTAGCTGGTGGTGCTAATATGTCTGATGCTGCAAAATTTGATTTGAATAAGACTATTGGTCAAACAGGACAGGAATTTCCTACTGCAGACCAAATCAACCCATTAGCAGAATAAATTAATTCTTGTAAAATCAAAAATCCCTTAATTTTAATAAAACTTAAGGGATTTTTGATTGCTAGAAAATAAAGAGAAAATATTAGGTATTTTCTTCATCACTGGATTATCAACCAAAGAAGGTAGCAACAAAATTATTTTTCCATCCAAATGCTTTTTGTCATCACGTAAATCTATTGTTTTGTACTCAGGTAATGTAACACCAACACTTTCGTAAGCCTCATTCAATTTTGCAATGGAATAATGGACATTTAACTCTCCAATACCCTCCAATGCTTTCATAATACGCTGCGATTTCCCTAAAGAATCCCCTATAAAGACCGAAGTTTTTCCTTTCGCTCTATTATGATCTACCCAATCACGTATGTTTTTTTCTTGTTCTGCCACAGAAAGCCAATTGTAAACAGGAAGACCGAAGGTACTTTCGGTAATGAATTCGTGGCATTTTACAGCTTCAAAAGCCGTAGAAAGCCCATCATCTTGCAATTTATAATCTCCAGAAATTACGCTTACATAACCTTTATACTCTATCCTAATTTGTGCTGAGCCGATTATGTGACCTGCAGAATGTAATGAAACTTTAACCCCATTTATAGTTAGTTGTTCGCCATAACCAATACTTTCGCATTCGATATTTCTACCAATTCTTGAAAATAAAATAGGTTTAGTGAAATGATGACACAAATATTTTTTCATTCCACTTCGAGCGTGATCGGCATGTCCATGCGTGATAACTGCTAAATCTACAGGTCGCCAAGGATCAATATAAAACTTCCCTGGAATGCAATAAATACCTTTGGATGTGAATTTTAGCAGTTTCAAATTAATTTGTTTTTTTTGATTTATTTTTTAAATGTTTCGCTACAAAAAATCCTGCAGCGAATACTAGCGATGTTCCGATGATTTTTTGATTTGTTTTTGTTGGTACTGGAATAGCCATCTTTCCATAAACAGCATGTGGATCCGTAGAAGGTTGTAAAACATTACCTTCATCAGCCTTTCCTTTTTTCACCTTCATCATCAGCCTTAAAACACCTGTTGCTAAATTGGTAAAGGTTTCTGGAAAAGCTCCATGTGCAAGCTTTAACATAAATGATGTGGCGTCTGGAAAGGTATCATTTTTAGGTTTATTTATTAAATTATATATCACCTTTGCGGTATCTTTAGGATCGGCTGCAAACGGAGGTATTTTAAAATCTAAACCTGAGAATTTAGCGGAATGCATATTTCCTGTAGATTGTTGAACTTGTGGATAAACGTTGCAAATATGAATTTCGGGATACACACTATACTCACTTTGTAAACCACTCATCAACCCTTTTATTCCTGTTTTAGTTGCCGAATATACCGAACTAAATGGAGCTGGCATATATCCTCCAATGGAAACATTATTAATTAAAATGCCTTGATTTTGTTCTTTAAAAACGGGTAAAACGTAGTACGCTCCGTGCATATACCCCATTAAATTGGTTTTGATTACTTGTTCGTTTATGTCCATAGGAATTTCCTCAAATTTTCCACTTGCCATAACACCTGCATTATTCACCCACACATCTATGCGTCCAAATTCTTTCAGAGCAAATTCAACTAAATCTTTTACTTCATTTGCATTAGAAACGTCAGTTGATTTATAAACCGCTTTTCCACCGAAAGCATTGCATTCTGAAACCGCCTTTTCTAAACCTTCTACACCTCGTGCTGCCAAAACCAATTGATATCCATTTTGAGCAAATAAGTGTGCTGTAGCTAAGCCAACACCACTAGAAGCGCCAGTAATTACCGCTGTTTTAGTAATTAAATCAATGACTGTATTTTTCATAATTATAAATAGTAATATTAAACAAAAAGTCTCAGCGCTCTGAGACTTTACAGTATTTTAATCGTTAATTAGACAGTCTATTTTTTCGAAATCATTCTATACACTGCTAGACATAAAACTGCTCCAGCAATTGCAACTAAAAAACTAGAAATATTAAATCCGCTTACATCGACACCTAAAAGCATCGATCCAAGCCACCCACCGACAACAGCTCCAATAATCCCAATAATTATTGTTACTATCCAACCACCTGGATCGTTACCAGGGTGTATTGCTTTTGCTATTGCTCCGGCTATAAGGCCGAAAATTATCCATGTTAGAATTCCCATAATGTGTGATTTTTAAATATTAATAAATTGCGTTAATAAAAATAATATTTCAAATGCAATGCCATAAATAGTTTGTTTCTGCATTTTTCTTTAATTAATTAACATTGTAGAAGACAATAATTTATTCTTTATAGTTTCAGTTCTCCTTCAATTCCTCCGTCTTCAATTGTACTTCCTGTAACGGCGGCAAAAAGCATTTTCGACATGGCAATAAACTTATTGTCTTTGGTTTCGTAATAATACCCATCGTTTGGCGAAACTTTTATTAGACTGATATTAGGATCGTCTTTTCCATCAAACCAAGCATTTGCAAAATTGGTCCAATATTTATCAATTAAAGTTTTATCTTTTGAAACACTGGCTTTTCCTTTAATAAAGATGTATTCGTATTTAGAATTATTCATAAAATACAGTTCTACATTAGGATTGGCTTCAATTTCATCATTTTTCAGTGAACGAACATCACTCAAAAACCAGAGGTTACCAACCTCATCTACTTCTTGAAGAGCCATTGGTCTACTTGTAGTATTACCGCCAATATTGGTGGTAAAAAAGCAAGTTCGGGCAGTTTCAGCAATAGTTTTTATCTTTTCAATGGCTTTATTTCCGCTCAAATTTTCTGTCGGTGACTGTGCATTTCCCATAATTTTATTTTTTTATATCTGAATTGTGATTAAAACAATTTTTCTCCTCATTGATATGAAAAGTAAAATTTGTACAAACTATAATGTCATTGCTATCAAAATGTTTTACAATGCCATTTTTTTCCATCGTTACAACCCAACACGAATTTTGATGCATACCATAATCAATTTATAAAAATAGTACGACCTCTACCAATAGGGGTATCAACAAGTATTGTAGGACTAAGTTGTAATATCATTCGTCTAAATTTTATATTTATATCACGTTAAACATTTTATTATGAAGGAACCTTCCTTTCTTCTTCACGGTCCCAAATACGATGTAATTTCATTACTTGAATAAAATCCGCAATCCAATTCTCATTTTCATCTTCTAAAATCACTCCTCTATCAAGTTTAACAAATGAATTATCCATTAACGAACCTGCTCCTTTTGCAAATGCTAATATTTTACAATGTCTGTAAGAATCATTGATAAATTCATAATAATCTGGATTCAATTTTAAAGATTCTATTGATTTGCCTGATGGTGTAAACACTGCATCATAACAAACAGATGGATCTGTAAGATAACTATGGGAAATCTTTTCTTTACTTCCTTCTTCATAAGTTAGCTCTCCAACTTTAGATGAAATTAATACCGCTTGAGCTCCCTCTTTTTCCAATGCTTTTTTTAATTGATCTACACTTTTTTTAGAAACACCATTATCTACTAAAAAGGCTACTTTTCTGGTTTTAATATTCCCTTCACCTTCTTTTACTTTCATACTCAGTGCATCAGATGAATTTATTTCTTGTTTTTTAGGCTTCAGAGGATAATTGGGATGATTTTGCCTTGCAAAACTTAATGTCAGCTCATCCAACTTTTTTGGAGGGATAATACCAAGACTATCTCCTACTTTTTGCGCTAAAGTTTTATCAATTTGATAAAGTATAGCAACTTGCCTCTCTCTAATTTTTGGATCAGAAACCTTACTCAATTCAAAACTAAAAGCATCTATAATATGTTGTTTCTCTGGTTTGGATTGAGAATTAAAAAACAAAGTTGCTTGCGAGAAATGATCAGCAAAAGAATCAGATCTAGCCCTTACTTTCTTCCCTTCTACCTTTTGTTCATGAGATTGAAAACCTTCCTCTCCCTTTAACATTGCATGATATGGGCAACCAGAAGCTTTGCTGTTAGGAAAATAACTTACACCTCCTTTCAGTATATCAATTCTCCCTGTTCCATCTTTTTGATTATTATGCTTTTGGTTTAATGATCTATTAATAGGTATTTCATGGAAATTTGCTCCACCTAATCTATAATTCTGTGTATCCATATACGAAAAAATACGACCTTGCAATAAAGGATCATCAGATAAATCAATACCTGGGATAATTCTTCCAGGGTCAAAAGCCACTTGTTCAGTTTCAGCAAAAAAATTGTCGGGATTGCGGTTAAGGGTCATCGTTCCAATGATTTTTACAGGAACTAATTCTTCTGGAACCAATTTCGTAGCATCCAAGATATCAAAAGAATATTTTAATTCATCTTCTTCAGGAATTAGCTGAACACCTAAATCCCACTGCGGAAAATTTCCTTCATCAATAGCTTCCCATAGATCTAGACGGTGAAAGTCAGAATTAAATCCTGATATTTTTTGAGCTTCATTCCACGCAACAGAATGCACTCCTAATTTAGGTTTCCAATGGAATTTAACAAAAGTTGCTTTACCTTTCTCATTAATCAATTTAAATGTATGTACACCAAACCCCTCCATCATTCTAAGGCTTCGAGGAATTGCTCGGTCAGACATCGCCCACATTATCATATGTGCAGATTCAGGCATTAATGAAATAAAATCCCAAAAAGTATCGTGCGCTGAAGCAGCTTGGGGAATTTCTTTATCTGGCTCTGGCTTAACAGCATGTATTAAATCAGGGAAATTCATAGCATCTTGAATAAAAAATACAGGAATGTTATTTCCAACTAAATCATAATTACCATCTTCTGTATAAAATTTTACTGAAAATCCTCTAACATCCCTAGCTAAATCTGTTGATCCTTTAAATCCTGCAACAGTTGAAAAACGAATAAATAGTGGTGTTGTTTTACCTTTTTGAAGAAAATTTGCATATGTATATTCACTTATATCCTCATGTATTTCTAATATTCCGTGAGCTCCACTACCTCGAGCATGTACAACTCGTTCAGGTATTCTTTCTCGATCGAAATGACCCAACTTATCAAAGTATATATGGTCTTGTTGTAAGGAAGGTCCTCTATCTCCAACTTTTAAGGTGTTATTATTATCATAGATAGACACACCATCATTAGTCGTCAATTTTTGATTCGAATTATCAATTGTAAATTGACTAATTTGTTCTGATTTAAGGTCTGATTTTTTTGATTTTTTCATATTTGATTTTTTCATATGCTAATATTAATTAATGAATTAGAAATGACGAATAGAACGTAATAAGAAAAAATAAAATCAACACAAAACTTATAGCTTTATTGTTATTTATTTATATTATACATAAATTTATTATGACATAAATCAATTAAAGTGCCATTTTTTCTTAAAATGATAAAAAAGCACCTTTATAAAAACAATAAACTATTTAAAAAACCCCTTGTGAATTTTAAATAATTTGAGTTTTTAGATTTTTAATATTTCAATTAAAGTAATTTTATTAATGTACTGAATCACTATTAGTGCAGTAATTTTAGCTGGAATTCTGGTTTTAAACCTTTCAAAAGTCGTTGCATAATTGCGTCTAATCATAAACTGATCGCATAGTTGAGATTTATATCATTCAAAAAATGAATATCATAAACAGATGCGTGATTGATATCAATCCCCTGGAAAACACCAGCTAAATTTCAATAGATCACATGGATCATTTAAAGGAAAAACTCCATATGAAATACTGAAATCAATACTAAAATAATTATATTTATTGTCTACGAAGTGATGAAATACAACAATAATAACCCTGCATTAAAGTTTCTCCCATTCCATTTTGCCAGAAGTAAATAACAAACTATAAGAACAACAATAATAAACATTGTTCTTGAAACTATATACCAATTTGATATATAAATTTCTTTCGCTTTGCGCTTAGCAATTGTTTTGTAAAAAATGAAAATGGTTCTATTATAAATCCTTTATAACAGAACCATTCTTATATTAATATTTTTGATTTATATACACTTCTCTGTAAATAGCTAATCTTTTAAAAACATTTTAAGAATCTTATATGCAAAATTTAGATCTATTAGCTTAATAGCATACTAATAACTGATAGAATCACTTTTAACAATTAAAAGTCTATGTAGAATATTTGAATTTAATCTATAATTGTTAAATGTTTAAGATTATAATAAATAAAAATCATCTATTTTTTCTTCACATAAAGTTTTGATTACATGTATCCATGAATCATTATCATTTAGACATGAAATATACTCATAAGCTTCTCCCCCATTATCAATAAATATTTCTTTTCCTTCCATTGCTATTTCCTCTAGAGTTTCCAAACAATCAGATACAAATGCAGGGCAAACAACTGCCAATTTTTTTATTCCTTTTGATGGTAAAACTTTTAAAGTAGAATCTGTATATGGCTCAATCCATTTATCTTTTCCTAGTCTAGATTGAAATGAAACAATTGTTTTTTCGCGAGATAAATTTAATTTTTCTATCACTTTTTTTGTTGTCTCAAAACATTGATGACGATAACAGAATTGATGACTTGGATTAAATTCTCTATCACAACAGTCACTTAAATTACAAGTCCTTGTAGGATCTGTTTTATAAATATGTCTTTCTGGGATACCGTGGTAAGAAAATAACAGCCCATCATAATCATTCGAAAACTTGTCTTTTATACTTTCAACAAGACAATCTATATATATATCTTTATTATAAAATGGTTCCACATAATTTATTTTAACAAATGGAAATTTTTCTTTTCTTACTTTTTCTGATTTCTCTACTACAGATTCTGTTGTACTCATAGCATATTGAGGATACAATGGAAATAGTACAATCTTATTGACTCCTTTCTCAACTAGTTTAGAAATTCCATTTTCTATACTAGGTTCAGCATATCTCATTCCTATTTCAACAGGAATATCAACAATATTTTGTAATTTATTTTTTATTTTTTCAGTAATGACTATTAAAGGAGATCCCGCATCTGTCCAAATTTTCTCATAAGCTTCTGCGGATTTTGATGGTCTTGTATTTAGAATTATTCCTTTTACTAAAAGTGTTCTTAAAATCCAATTATAGTCAATAACTCTTTCATCCATTAAAAACTCTCCAAGATATTCTTTTACGTCATTTACGGATGTAGATTTAGGTGATCCTAAATTAACTAATAATATTCCTTTTTTACTCAATTTATTTACTTTTATGGTTACTAATTTTTTTTAATAAATATTTTAAAAAAAATGTATAAATATGCACTCTATTTACAATTTAAATGAAATTTGTATATTAATGCATTACAACATTTACAAATCGGAAATATTTATAATTGTTTTATAACAATCAAAATACTCTTGTCCTTAAGTGTTTTTATTATTCATTATTTTTAATCTAAATCTTTGATAGAAAGTTTTTACAAACCTCACTTTTACTAAAGACAATAAGGTGCTTAATTGAATCCAGCTTGAAATTTCAGTATGGATGTAGATACCTTGTAGTGAAGTTTTGATATTAATTCTTCAAAAGCAGAAAATGTGGAAAAATATATTATAATCGTTTAATATTTTAAATCATTATTATTCTTTCATTTTACTTCTTGAATGCTTCGTTAAAAATGCTTAAAACTCTGTTTCGAGCAAAATTATGAGCAACTATAGGAGAAGGATAATCATCAGTTTCAAATTCTGATACCCACTTTTTAATGTAAAGAGATTCTTTATCAAATTTCTCTGTCTGAAGAGTTGGATTAAAGACTCTGAAATAAGGTGCCGCATCGCATCCTGATCCAGCAACCCATTGCCAATTACCATTATTTGCAGACAAATCATAATCGTTTAGTTTTGATGCAAAATAAGCCTCTCCCCAACGCCAATCTATGAGTAAATGTTTGCATAAAAAACTTGCTGTTATCATTCTTACTCTATTATGCATAAAACCAGTTTGATTAAGCTCTCTCATTCCTGCATCTACAATAGGATAACCTGTTTTCCCATCGCACCATAGCTTAAATTCCTGCTCATTATTCCTCCACTTAATAGAATTATACTTAGCCTTAAAAGGTTGGTGAACAACATATGGAAAATGATAGAGTATTTGCATAAAAAATTCTCTCCAAATTAATTCATTTAGCCATGTTTCATTTAGCTCTATCGCTAACGCAACACATTTTCGTACACTAATCGTTCCAAATCTTAGAGCTATACCTAATTGGGTCGTACATTGTAAAGCAGGATGATCCCTATATTTATGGTAATTTTGAATAATTTCCTTATCTAGCTTTGGCTGTTTGAATAAAATTGATGTTTTTAAAAAACCAATTTCTTTCAGTGAAAGAATCGTTTTGAATTCTGTTTTCAAAAATTTACTGTAATCAGGCTTATAACATTTATAATCTTCTGTTTTCAAAATTTGTTTCCATTTTTTTGCATACGGCGTATATACTGTATAAGGAGAACTATCTTTCTTTAAAATATCTTTCTTGTCAAAAATTACCTGATCTTTAAATGCTTTAAACGAAATGTTATATAACTTAAAATAATTGTAAATCGAAGTATCTCTTTTAATTGTCAAAGGTTCATAATCACGATTACAAAATATAGAATGAATAGCAAACTCTGTAGAAAGTTGCTGAAAAATTTTGAAAGGATCACCATAATATACATGGAGACTTGTCCCAAAGGATTTTAATTGATCATTAATATTTTGAAGCGCTTGATGAATATAATCCACCCTCCTATCTTTCTTATCATCCAGTTGTCGTAGAATACCTTCATCAAAAATAAAAATAGGTAACACTGGAATTCCAGATGAAAGAGCGTGGTACAGCCCAACATTATCTTCTAAACGAAGATCTCTTCGAAACCAAAAAATGGAAATTTTATTTTTCATTTAAAAATGGATTATCATTTCGATTATGTTCTACCCAAACCAAATTGGATATATCATAACCAATTTCTGAAGCTAATGCAAGAAAGTTTGTTTTAATATTATCTGGAATATCTTTCGTCCTAGATAAAATCCATAAGTAATTTAGATTTTTACCGATAACCAAAGCATATTGATAGTTTTCATCCAACGCAATTACGTTATAACCAGCATAAAAAGGACCAAAAAAACTTACTTTTAGCTTTCCTATTTGCTCATTCTCTCTAAATTTTGCTTTTCCTATTACTTGCTTCCATGCTTGCTTTTCCTTATTAAATCCGCTATTGAAAACCTTGAGATTCCCTTTTTTATCAAGACTATAATAAGCAGAAACATTGTCCAAGTTTTTCTCGAAGCGAAAATCTAAACGAGCGATTTCATACCAAGTACCTAAATATCGATCAACTTCAAAATTTCGAACAGCTTCTGCCTTTTTAGGAATAGAGGAACATGAATTGGAAAATATTAACAATCCTATACATGCTATTTTCAATAGTATTTTATTTTTTACTTTCATGAGATTTTGATTTAAATTGTTTAAAAAAATAAAGTACTAAAAGAAATTGCGTATATCCATACACAGCATCTTCTATTGGAATAGTTCCCATTCTGATTCCCAAAAAATCATCAGGATTGTAATTTACAATTGGCGACTCTAATCCTGTACCTGTTAGAATACCATTTACAGGAAAAAAACCAAGCATAAGAATAGTGAAAACAAACGAAGCTTTTCCTATCCAATCTACATGACGAACAAAATGTAAGTAGAATAAAACAACAAATGTTATAACAGCTGTTAATAGGGTATAAATTCTATCATAATATAGTAAAGCGACGATTGAACAAACAATCACACTAAAAAAAACAATCAGGTTATTAAAACAGGAAAGCCAATCTAATTTAAAAAATTTATCAAAGCAGAAATAGGTAAATATGCAGGAAAATGGTATACAAATAAAAAACAACCATTCTTCTAAAGGTAGACCTCCTATAAAAAAACCAAGTGTATAATCTGTATTAAACCACCACACTCCTTTAGCTGTAAACCAAATATCCCATGCAATAAATGGAACAGCTACAACAAGTGCTGCCTTAAAAAAGGCTCCAAAATGACGGTGAAAAAGAATACGAGAATCAAAGGATGATAAGAAACAAATAATTATTGTAAAAAATAAAATCAAAATATAAGTATAAGACATCATTTTTGCGCAGAATTAAAGTACATTTTAAAATACTTGAAAGGAACATATAGAAACCCAAAACATTCTCCATCATCTTTATTTAGATGCTTATGATGTTGTTTATGAGCCCTACGAAGAGCAAGAAAATACGGATTCTTTATTCGCTTAAAATAATTCAGTCGTTGATGAATAAAAACATCATGCACAAAAAAATACGCCATACCATAAAGCATAATTCCTACCCCAACAAAAAATAAGTAATTATAACTATTGAGCGTACCAAAATACATCAAAGCAATAGTCGGAATCGCAAATATCACAAAAAAATAATCGTTTTTTTCAACTGATCCTTTATGGCTATGATCATGATGATCTTTGTGGAGAAACCATAAAAATCCATGCATCACATATTTATGAATAAACCATGTAACAGGCTCCATAAGTACAAATACTAGCAATACTAAAAATAAATTCATGCACCTAAGTATTAAATAATTGCTTTAATACTTGATGACGATAATCAAATATTCTATTCAACTTTTTTTTCACCAAAAGAGAGTGAACAACATTTCCCAAAACTCCAAAAGGAAGCTCATATTCTACTGTATCTTTCATTAAAATCCCCTTTTCATTGGGAATAAATTCATGAAAATGTTTCCAATATTTATATGGACCTTTTTGTTGAAAATCTGTAAAACTTTGCTGCGGCTCTACTTGAATAATCTTTGTCTGCCATTTCAAAGGAATACCCAATAGCGGTGACACACTATAATCGATGAGCATACCTTCAAAAATTGGCTGATCCTGATCTTCTGACAAAACTGTAAAAGCCATATCTTTAGGTGTAATTTCCGAAAGATTCATTGGAGAAGAAAAAAATCGCCAAGCTGTATCAATATCACAATACAGCTGTTGTTCTCTATACAAACGGTAATTCATCACTTATTCGTTTAAAATTTTTTCAATATTTCTACGCAAATTTATAGACGTTATTTTACGCCTGTTTTCTGATAAAATTTGCGTATCTTCTTCAACCTTTGAATAGTAGTTCAAAAATGAGGGTGCGTTTTTTTGTACTGATAATCTAATAAACCTCAATTCTAAATTTTCAGGTTCTATACGTATAGCCTCCTCTATATTCTTTTTACCTTTATTAAAAGTTTTAAGCTTATTTAATGGATTAGACACATGCTTGGAATTAATTGTTTGAGCACCACCTAAATAACCCAAATAAATAGCAGATTTATTTTTTATATCGTCCAATTCAACTATTACATTTGCACATAATTCTTTGTCATTAGATAACTTAGCATAATTAGCCCTTAGCTCTTCTAGAACTACCTCAGTGTGATTTATAAAACCTAAAAATCCCACCATGAGAAACCCTAACATTTTAATCATAACCAAGCAGCTTTATATCTTATGTAACTTTTAAACGCAACAAAAACTTTTTCAGAATTAGCTATTCTAATTCTTCCATTTAAAATTTCTTTGGATGATTTTTTTTTGATCTTCTTAAACAAAGAAAGATAATATTTGTAAGCAAGATAAACACCAAAAATTGAAGAAGCTGGAAGTTTTTTAATCCCAATCAACGCTTCATCAAATTCTTCTTCTATTTCTTTTTCTATTGCGTATTTTATCTTATTATCAAAACCACTTATATCCACATTCGGAAAATAAGTTCTTCCCAAAATATGATAATCCTCTTTCAAATCTCGAAGAAAATTAATTTTCTGAAAAGCAGAGCCCAATTTCATCGCATAAGGTTTTAATTCTGCATACTTATCTTTATTACCATCTGTAAAAACCTGTAAACACATGAGTCCTACTACCTCAGCAGAACCTAAAATATAGGTTTTGTATAAGTCCGAGTCATATTCTATTTGTTGCAAGTCCATTTCCATACTACTCAAAAATTGATCGATAAGTTCTTTATCAATCTTATAATAATTTACAGTTTCTTGAAATGATTGTAAGATGGGGTTAAGCGATATCCTCTCATTTAATGCATATAAAGTTTCTTTTCTCAATCTTTTTAAAAGCTTCTCTTTGTTATATCCATGAAAACTATCTACGATTTCATCTGCCAACCTTACATAACCATAAATCGCATAAATAGCTGATCGAATAGAAGGTTTTAAAGCGAGAATACCCAAAGAAAAACTTGTGCTATATTTTTGAGTTGTCATCTTACTCACCGAATAAGAAAGCTCATCAAATAATTGTTTCATATAGAATTACTTTTTTATTTTGTTGATCTCATTGGCCACTATTTTACCGGATATAATAGAGGGAGGAACTCCTGGTCCAGGAACAGTTAACTGACCGGTATAAAATAAATTTTTTAGCTTTTTATTTCTTATTTTAGGTTTTAATACTGCTGTTTGATTAAGTGTATTAGCCAATCCATAAGCATTACCACCATAAGCATTATAATCTGACACAAAATCTTTGACACAATAACTTCTTTTAAAGTCAATTTTAGATTGCAAATCTACAACACCTGTATGCTTTTCTAATCGTGAAAGCATTTCCATTAAATACTTCTGACGCACAAATTCATTGTCATCTATTCCTGTTGCAATCGGCATTAGCAAAAACAAATTTTCTTTCCCTTCTGGTGCAACAGAATGATCAGTTTTTGATGGACAACAAGCATAAAACAAAGGTTTTTCAGGCCATCTTTTCTTTTCGTATATGCTATCTATATGTAGATCTAATTCATGCTCAAAGAATAGTGTATGATGTTTTAAATGCGGAATAGTTTCATTAAAACCAAGATAAAAAATCAGACAAGATGGAGCAAATGTTCTTTCTTCCCAATAGTCAGCCGTATAATTTCTATATTCTGCGTTCAAAAGTGTTTCTGTATGATGATAATCAGAAGAAGCAATCACTTCATCAAATTCATAGATTTCACCATTTATTACAAGTGAACTTACACTTTTATCTTTTACATTTATTTTATCAACATTACAATTAAAATGAAAGTGCGCCCCTTGTTCTTCTGCTACTTTTTTCATTGCTAATACCAGCTGATAAAAACCTCCTTTAGGATAATAAGTACCTAATACATAACCGCCATAATTCATCAAACTATACAATGCAGGAATCTTTTCAGGAGATGCGCCCAAAAATATAACTGGGAACTCCATCAAAGCTCTCAATTTCTTATCTTTAAAATATCGTGCAACATATGCTCTGAAATTAGAAAGTAAATCCAATTTCAAAGCATTTTTAGCAATTTTAATAGATACAAATTCAGTCCAATTAGTACAAGGTTTATGTACAAAATCCTTCATTCCTACTTCATATTTAAATTTGGCAGATTTCATAAAGTTTTCTAATTGAAAACTAGCTCCTTTCTCTATTTTTTCGAAGGTTTCTTTTAGTGCTTCAAAATTTTCAGGTACATCTAATTTTTCGTTAGAAAAAATCATCTCAAATTGAGGATTTAACGATATCAATTCAAAAAAAGAAGAAGTGGCATAACCAAAATCCTCAAAGAAATCTTGTATAACATCTGGCATCCAATACCAACTAGGTCCCATATCAAATACATAACCTTCTTCTGTTTTTAATTGTCTTGCTCTTCCGCCTGGCTGATTATGTTTCTCAAATACATGTACTTCATGTCCTTCTTTTGCTGTATAAGCAGCAGCTGATAAACCAGAAAATCCAGATCCAATAATGGCTATTCTTTTTTTCATATCTCGTTTTTAACTTCCTTTATATGTAGAATAACCATAAGGAGATACAGTCAATGGTACATGAAAATGCTTATTCCCTTTAATACGAAAAACAATCTCGATAAAAGGATAAAATGTTTGCAATTTTTTACTATCAAAATAAGATTGAATATGAAATACGAGTTTATAAACACCGTCATTATTCTGACCATAAGGTAAAAAATTCCCTATTCTACCATCTTTATCTGTTATTTGTGTACTTACCTTAGTCCACGAATTGTCCACATTCATTTTCTCTAATGTAACTGAAACAGATGGTGCAGGTTCTCCTGTAGAGTTATCTAAAATATGGCTGGACAATTGATACGTTTTCGTTTGCGAAAAACAAAACAACGAACAACAGATAAGTAGAAAGAAAAATATACTCTTTTTCATACTAGTTGTATTTAATTAATATGTTTGTAAGCCTCTTTTAATAGAGATTCTGTTTCAAAATTCTTTTCATAGATTGCTTGATGAAATTCTTCGAGTTTATGAAGTAGATTTATTAATTCCATTTTTTCAACATAAGTTAAATTACCTGCTACAATTTGTGTCGCAAGCCTAATTTTATCCATTTGTTCTTCAAGAACTTCTAAACCTACTGAACTAACTTGAATAACTTTACTTCTTTTATCCAGCTCAGATGAAGCTTGATCTACCCAACCTTTAGCAATTAATCGATTTATAATTTGCATCCCTACTGGTTTTTCATGCACATTTTTCTTTATCAAATCCATTTTTGTCATCTCCCCAAATGCCTTTAAATTGATTAAGTAAATAAAATCTTCTTGAGATGAAAAATCCGATCCTATAATAGCAGATTTTGAATAACTTTTCGCATACCTATTCATATGAACAAGTAATGTACTTATAACACTTTCAGGCGATCTCATTTTCTCTTTTCCGATCCAATGAGGAACATCACAAGAACTTTCTAGATGATTATTTAAAATAATCCACTTTTTAAAATCATCAATAGAAGCATTAGCATTACACGTATTTTCTTTTTCAAACTCTTCTATTAAATCAACTACATCTTTGATTAATTGGAAATTCATATACAATATTTAGTTTACAAATATACTATTTTAAAACAAATAAAGAATATTATTATACTATATATTAAAAATAATATCCGAGCTTATTAAAAAACAATGTAATTTTATATGTATAATTCTAACTTATCAATACTTCGGCAGACTCGTCACAAGCAAGACTTGGCTGTAAACCTCTCTACTAAAAATATTCTCATTTCACTAAAGATTTTAAAAACCCTACGGGCTAAAACCTTTTTAACGTTATTCAAACATTTTCTTAACGTGAGAGTATTAATGCCGGTTTCTTCATCCTCTTTTCTAATTCAAATTCGTTGTCATTTCGATTCTAAATCGTTGGGTTTTTATAATTCGTTATTTATCGTCTAAGTCTTCGATACAACGTTTTGCAAACGCCACTCTGACTGAAGATAATAAGAAGCTGAACTGAATTCAGCTTGACAATTTGGTTTTTTATTTAAAAACAATTTGATTGATGTCATTCTAAGCCTGCCAAAGAATCTCTTCTTTTCATTTTTATTCATGAGTTACTAATTGTTTTTAAATGAATTCATATACCCTTCGGGGAAGTCTTGACACAAAAACGAAACAAAAAAGATGCCGACAGTAGTCTCTCAATGATTCAACTAAATAAATTATTTCCATAAAGTTGATAACTCACTTCGTTCAGACACCTCAACTTTTTTTATTCCAATAATTTAGAATTGAATTGCATTTCGATCCTAAATCGTCGGATTTTTATCATTCTTTTTTAATATTCAAATTCACTTTTAACAACGGGTTTTGTCATTCGTTATTTATCGTCTAAGTCTTCGATACAACGTTTTGCAAACGCCACTCTGACTGACGATAATAAGAAGCTGAAATCAAATCAGCTTGACGATTTGGTTTTTTATTTAAAAACAATTTGATTGATGTCATTCTAAGCCTGCCAATGTCGTACTTCATGACTTCG
>NZ_DDBA01000010.1:0-5755 GCF_002333005.1 Empedobacter sp. UBA2044 | reverse complement strand
AAGAGTTTTATCAACTTTTAAATTACACAGATGATGTGGATTTAAATAAGAAATTAGAAGAATGGGAAAACTTTTATAATTTCAAAAGACCACATGGTTCATTTAAAGGAAAAACACCTTATGAAATACTTAAATCTAAACTAAAATAATTATATTTAAAGTCTACGAAGTCATGAAGTACGACAGGTTTAATACAAACAAAATGTATACATTATTATATATTTTGTCTAAAATTCGTACATTTGATTATTATAATATACATTTATGTTAGATTTCACAACAATAAAAGATGTAAAAAATTCAATTGGTGAATGGTGTAAGAAAATGCGAAAAGCAGAACACTTAACACAACAAGAATTAGCTGATGAATTAGCGCTTTCTCGTTTAACAATTGCTAAACTTGAAAATGGAGAGAATCCTACAATCGAAACTCTTTTGAAAGTATTACAGTATTTTGACGAAATGAAATCAATCAATCAATTCGTTTCAGATAAAATTGAAAATTTAGATAATAATCAATCCATGTATTAATTATGGCAAAGAATCAAATCATTTCAATCAATTTTCATGGAATTGAAATTGGTAAAATTGGTTATGACGAAAACCAAAGGAAATCTTCATTCCAATATAATCCTGATTTTTTGGAGAATAACATCTATAAAAAAATATTTCCTTACGTCATTCGTAGAACACCTAATGTACAAGTATTTTCTGAGTTTGAGGGAGAAACGTTTCGAGGTTTACCTCCTATGATTGCTGATTCTTTACCTGA
This sequence comes from Empedobacter sp. UBA2044, assembly GCF_002333005.1. NCBI lineage: Bacteria > Pseudomonadati > Bacteroidota > Flavobacteriia > Flavobacteriales > Weeksellaceae > Empedobacter > Empedobacter sp. UBA2044. The sequence goes on along the minus strand of NZ_DDBA01000010.1, from coordinate 4,983 downwards.
TTTTTTTGGAAACATTGTTTTTAAGGAATGGCTTGAAGCGACTCAAAAAGACATAAGTTCAATCACTCCTTTAGAACAGCTTACTTACGTAGGAAAAAGAGGTATGGGAGAGATAGAATTTTCACCTGCAAAAGAAATTAGATCCAATCAAACAATTAATGTCGATGAAATTACAGAAGTAGTTAAAAAAGTATTGGATTTAAAAACTTCCACCGAAGAAAAAGGATTAAGTGATATTGCTTTACTGAATATTTTCAAGATTGGAACTTCAGCTGGCGGTGCACTACCTAAAATTTTGGTTTCGGAAAATAAATCTACAGGACATTTAATTCCTGGTGATTTAGAAACTTCTGAAGAATATAATCATTATTTAATCAAGCTTTCGATCGACGAAGATCAAGGCTATTCAAAAGAAAAAATCGAATATATTTATTATCAAATTGCAACTTCCATTGGAATTGAAATGATGCCTTCTAAATTAATTGAAGATAAACATTTTGCAACATTACGATTTGATCGTCAAAATGGACAAAAACAGCATATTTTGACAGCTTCAGGAATGACAGGGTGGGATTTCAAAAAGCCTGAAAATTCGTCTTATGAAAATCTTTTTAAACTAGCCTTTGATTTGAAACTTTCGCACAAAAATATTCAGCAATTATTTAAACGAATGGCTTTTAATCTTGTTTTTTTTAATATTGATGACCATTTAAAGAATTTCTCATTCATTTATGATACAGAAAAAGACCGTTGGAATTTAGCTCCTGCCTATGATTTAACCTATCCGTTAGATGCTTTAAAAAACTATCTTCGAATTTCAAGAGCGATGTCTATTAATGGAAAACGAACTGAAATTAATCGAACTGATTTACTGAAAATAGCTGATTTATTCACGATTAAAGATGCTAACGGAATTATTGATGAAGTCGTACAATCGACTAATCAATTCAGAATCCTATGTCAAAAACAAAATATTACTGAAAAAGTGATTGATAAAATTGAATCTGAGTTTTTAATGTTTTAATTAAAAATAGCGTGATACTAAATACAATTCGTTCAAGAGGATTTTGAATATCTTCAAAGAAAGACTCAGTTAATTTATATTGATAAGGGTTTTTGCTATTGAAGATTTTTATATTAATAGAAGATTTGCAGTTTTATGTAAGCAAATTTTGATAGCTGGTTATGCAAATAAAAAGTACAGTAAAATTTAAGCTACATTTTTGTAAACATTATTTAAGTTATTAAATTCTTCAATTGTTTTGTAATTCAATGAGCTGTGTCTTCTTTTTCTGTTGTACCAAATATCAATGTATTGAAATATTTCGCTTTCCATTTGTTTTATGAAAATCTGTACGTTGTCAAAATGATTTGGACACCTCTTTCTAAAAATTAAGAGAGTGTTTGGTTTATAAATTTATTATTTTTTCTTTCGAACACACTTTAGATCCTTTGCTCGTAATTCTGAACAATTTAACTAAAATTCGTCATTTCGATACTAAATCGTCGGATTTTTAATTTCTTTTTCAATATTCAAGTTTTAAATTTACTTTTAATAAGGAATTAAAAAACCGTCATTGCTGAAGAGTCGAGTGTCAATTCGGCGTAGTGAGCGTTAAAAATGATTTACTGTTCTCATTTTATATGTGAATGATTTAAAGCATTTAGTGAGTAGCCGTTATTGACCGATTTGTAGGCACAGACTTGACGTTTTTGGTTCGTTTTTGCGTCAAGGTAAAAATGAATGAAGGTAGTTTTGAAAAACGAGAATAATCTTTCTATCACTTTTTTATTCATAGCTTATCTATTTTAATTATCGGTATTCATATGCCCTTCGGGAAAGTTCATCAAAAAAAACATTTGAAATTAAAAGGAGGAGCCATGGTATGGCTCAGGTAATACTTATTTCTTTTTTTCATTTTTTATTCATTACTTTTCTATTTTAATTATCGGTATTTATATGCCCTTCGGGTAAGCTCATCCAAAAAACATTTGAAATTAAGAGGAGGAGCCATGGAATGGCTCAGGTAATTCAACTAACTAAATTATCTCCATAAAGTTGGCAACTCGCTTCACTCAGACACTCCAACTTTTTTATTCCAATAATTTAGAGTTGAATTGCATTTCGATTCTAAATCGTCGGATTTTTCTAATCCTTTTTTCTAATTCAGATTCGTTATCACTTTTATCAACGGATTTTAGAGTCGACTTACGATTTGCAGACGAGCTTCAATCCATTGAAACAAGCGTAAAAAAGATTAGTGAGCGATAGCGAATCATTTAATCTTTTTAGTGCGTAAAATGGTAATTGAACGTCGAAAATCGCAGTCTTGATTTTTTGATTACTTTTTGATCAAGCAAAAAGTAATAAATAAAGAACTACTAATTATTCTCTTATTCACGTAATTATGTTCAGAACCTCAACTCGTTGTTAATTTGAGGTATCGAGAAATCTATTACTTTCATTTTTTTATTCATAGCTTATCTATTTTAATTATAGGTATTCAGATGCCCTTCGGGGAATAGTCAAAAAAACTAACGAAAAAAGACTTGGCTGTAAAACTCTCTACTAAATATGTTCTCATTTCTCTAAAGATTTTAAAAACCCTACGGGCTAATACCTTTTTAAGTTTCATTCAAACATTTTCTTAACGTGTGTGTTTTAATACCGTTTTCGTCATTCTTTTCCAATATTCAAATTCGCTTTTAGTACGGTCACTGAGGTTTTAGAAGGAAAAAATCAAACATGCGACGGGAATAGATCGTAAAAATGTGGCTTCGTGAACCTCAGCCACCAAGAAAAACCTGTTCCTAGGCTCTCGAAGGGAAAAGATCAAACTATCAAGAAGAAAAGGTTTTCAGTATGGTTAAAATTTAGTTTATATCCATTTGTTATACGTCTTAATTAAAATTCGTCAGTTCGAGTGATTTTTCGAAATAATAATGAAGAAAAATTGTATCGAGAATAGAATTTTATCTTCAAAAAATTCAGCCACCAAAAGATCGTTCCCTGAGTTCTAAAAAGGAAAATATCGTAAAAGTGTGACTTCGAGAACCTCAGCCACCAAGAAATAATCGTACCCTAAAAGGTATAATACTTACGTTTATATAAATTTTATACCTTATTGGGTATAAAACAAAAATTATGACTATATTTATACCTCAAAGGGTATAAGTATGAATCAATCAATTGCAGAATTTATCAAACAAAAAAGAAAAAGATTAAAACTTACACAACCTGAATTGGCTGAGAGAGCTGGAGTTGGTTTAAGATTTATTCGTGAACTAGAACAAGGAAAACCTTCTGTAAGATTAGATAAAGTTAATCAAGTTTTAGCTTTATTTGGTTCTGAAGTTGGTGTAATTGATAAAATTGAGCAATGAGAAAAGGTTTAGTCTATTATAAAAATCTATTTGCAGGAACAATTTCTGAAAATGAAAATGGTTATATTTTTAAATACGATCAAGAATATTTGAATAATTTGGAATCGAAACCAATTAGTTTAACGCTTCCAAAACAACAAGATTCGTATGAAAGTAAAATTTTATTTCCTTTTTTTGATGGATTAATACCAGAAGGTTGGCTTTTGAATATTGCAGTAAAAAATTGGAAATTAAATTCTAAAGATCGTTTTGGTTTATTATTAACCCTTTGCAAAGATTGTATTGGAGCTGTTTCTATCATTTCAAATAATGAAGAATTATGAAAAAATGCCTTAGTTGTTACAAAGAATTAGCAGAAAATGAAATTGATTTTCATTCTAAATGTTCTAAAAAAATATTTGGTTCAATAAATCCTCCTTCAATTGATTTTGACAGCAAACAATTAGAAGAATTAGCAAAAGAGTTAATTGTAAAAAGTGTGACAGTTACAGGTGTGCAACCAAAATTATCTTTAAATCTTATAAGCGATATAAATAAACAATCGAGATTTACAATTGTGGATCTTGAAGGAAATTATATTTTAAAACCTGCTTCAAAAGAATATATCGACTTACCCGAAAATGAAGACTTAACCATGCATTTAGCGGAATTGGTAAAAATAAAAACAGCAACACACACACTTATTCGGCTTAAATCAGGTGAATTGGCTTATTTAACAAAGCGATTTGATCGAAAAAATCAAGATAAAATTGCTGTTGAAGACTTTTGTCAATTGACTGAAAATTTAACGGAACATAAATATCGAGGATCAATAGAAAAAATCGGAAAATTAATCTATCAACTAACTAAAAATAGTGGATTTGAAGCTCAAAAATTATTTGAAATTGTTTTATTTAATTACTTGACTGCAAATGCTGATATGCATCTTAAAAACTATTCATTAATCGAAAATGATTTCAATGAATACGAATTATCTCCAGCTTACGATTTATTGAATACACTGTTATTAATTCCCAATGATAAGGAAGAATCTGCATTAACAATTAATGGTAAAAAAAATAGATTAAAAATAGAAGATTTCAATCAGTTAGCGAAAACATTAAAAATACCTAATAAATCAGTAGAATCTATTTACAAAAGATTCATCAAAATTAAACTAAAATGGATCGATTTTGTGGAGATTAGTTTCTTAAATAAGGATACTAAACAAGCGTATATTGAAACATTGAACACTAGATTTAATAAATTGTTTAGTTCTAATAATTAGAGCAAGTATGACTTCAAGAACCTCAGCCACCAAGAAAACCCGTTCCATGAGGCACTCGAAGGGAAAAGAGTAAACACTCGAAAGGAAAAGATCGTAAAATGTGACTTCGAAAACCTCAGCCACCAAGAAATCGTTCCCTGAGCATTCTAAATGCAGTATCTTTCTATCACTTTTTTATTCATAGCTTAATCTATTTTAATTATAGATATTCATTTGAAACAATTAATAACTCATGAATAAAAAATGAATGAATATAGTTTTTCAAAATCCTTTTTCTAATTCAAATTCGTTGTCACTTTTAACAACAAATTTTGTCATTCTGATTTCTATGA
>NZ_DDBA01000046.1:0-16102 GCF_002333005.1 Empedobacter sp. UBA2044 | reverse complement strand
CGAAGTCATGAAGTACGACAACAAATTATTGGAGAATATTCGGATCATATGACAACCAATACATACGTTTGGTACGAGAAAAATCGTAAAAATGCAGATGAGGTTCATTCGCATGACTATTTCCAATTGAATTATGTTGAAGAAGGTTACCAATATTTTTATATCGAACAAAAGATTTATTTAGTTCCTCAAAATCAAGTGATTTGGATTCCTGCAAATAAGCTACATCGTACAACTTCCGAGGCGAAAACGGTCAATCCAATGTTGATTTTATTTAAAGAAGTTTTTAAGGAAGATTTTTACAACGATATCCATGTTTTTGTTGCACCGCCGATTCTAAAGGAAATGATGTTATACGCTTCAAAATGGAATAAATTTTTGGTTGAAGAGGAGGAGCAAAAGATTTTCTTAAATTCGATGTTGTATAGTTTGCCTCATTTTTGCGATGAAAACCATAATCTAGAATTGCCAGTTCTTGTTGATAGACGTTTAATTCCTGTAAGTGAATATATTCATTCTCATTATACACAAATTTTAATCTAAATGAATTAGCAGATAAAGCGAATATGTCTGCTCGAAATTTGCAACGAATTTTCAAACAAGAAACAGGAATTACACTTCAAAAATATATGCAACTTGTCCGAATTCTAAGAAGTATTGAATTAATAGATACCAATAATTTTACATTGAGCGAAATCGCTTATAAAGTCGGTTACAAAAGTTTGTCTGCTTTTACAGCGTCTTATTTTGCTGTTACGAAAACAAAACCTAAACGAAAATAATTCGTTTTAATTTCGTTCAATTTTTACTTTCCTTAATTTAATTCTTTAACAATTAAATTGATTAATAATGTTTTAACATCTCATTCTTTTATCAGAATTAGAAGACGAAGCTCGATTTTTATCACTATTCAATAAATTAATTTAGAATAAATAAAAATAAATTAAAAAATTCGTTTACATTTGTCTTATTAATTATTAGACTAATTCTAAATAATAAAATTAAGGACAAAGAAGAGGCGCTTTTTTCTACTAAGCTTACTTACAACACTAATTCTACAGGCTCAAGAAATTAATTCGTTTCCAAAAGATTCGACGATTAATTTGGAACAAACCGTGATTTCTGGGCAATATAATGCGCAATCGGTCAAGAAATCTATTTACGAAGTAAAAGTGATTTCGCAAGAAATGATCGAGAGACAAGCAGGAAACACATTGGCAGATGTTTTAAATCAAACATTGAATATGAATATTATTCCGAGTTCTTCTACAGGAAAATCGACGGTGCAAATGTTTGGTTTGGATGCACAATATTTCAAAATTTTGGTGGACAATATTCCATTAGTTAACGACGAAGGTTTAGGGAATAATACCGATTTAACGCAGATTAACTTAGATGATATTCAACAAATAGAAATCGTAGAAGGTGCGATGGGAGTGGAATATGGAGCAAATTCTATTGCGGGAGTAATCAATATTATTACTAAAAAAGGAGGGAAGAATAAATTTGATATTTCTGCGACTTTGCAAGAGGAAACAATTGGAGATGAATACAATTGGAAAAATAAAGGAAGACATATACAATCCTTGAAAATCGGGCATAAATTTTCAGACAAAATCTACGCTAATTTAAGTTTTTCACGTAATGATTTTCAAGGATTTTTTGATGATAAAAAAGGAAAGAATTATCCTAATAATGACGGATTGAGAGGATACGAATGGTTGCCAAAAGAACAAAATGCAGCAAAGGCATTTGTTCAATATAAAAAAGACAATTATCGTTTGTTTTATAAATTCGAATATTTCAACGAAGAAACTAAGTATTACGATCCCAATCCAACTCTTGCACCGAATGCGCCAACTGCGACGGTAGATTATTTTGGAAAAGATAGAGTGTACACAACAGATCGTATTTACAATCACTTAAATGCTTCAGGACGATTTAGAAAAGCAATTAATTATGATGTTTCGTTTTCGTATCAAGAACAAAAAAGAAAATTGAAATCGTATAATTATGAAATTCTTGAAGGTGTTGAACATGATGTAAACAAATTCGAATATGAAAGTCGAAAAGTGTATTATTCGAAAGGGATGTTCAGCAATTTTATCAATAAAAATGATTATTTCGATTTTCAATTTGGTTATGAAATCGATCAAACAAAAGGTTTTGCTTCAACTTCGGCAGGAGAATTTTTCCAAAAACCTATAGAAAGAAAATTAGGAACGTATGATTTTTTTGCTTCTTCTGAAATTAATCTAAATGATAAACTTTCGTTTCGTCCAGGCGCTCGCGTGATGTTTTCGGAGCAATTTGATAAGCAGTATGTGATGAGTTTGAGTGCGAAATATCTATTTGGAAAACAATGGGAATTGCGCGCGATTGTTGGTACTTCACCACGTTTGCCAAATTATGAGGAAATGTATTCGTATTTCGTAGACGTCAATCATAATGTGCAAGGAAACGAAAATCTGAATCCAGAAAAAGGAGTTTCTGCTTTTGTTCACTTAAAAAAGAATTGGTATATCGGAGAAAATAATTCATTAGAGCAAAAAGTATCGTTGTGGAAAATTAATCTGAAAGATAAGATTGATTTGATTGTTGTCGAAGAATCTCCATTGAAATATCAATATCGTAATATTGATAATTACGATGTACAAGGTATTACGTATTTGAATCAATTCAAAGTCCATCAATTTTCGGGAGGAGTTGGTTTTACGTTGACAGGCATCAAGCAAGATATTGATGAAGCAGTTGCTGTAAATTCAGTTAAAAATAAATATTTCTATTCAACGCAAATCAATGCAAATGTTTCGTACACTTTGCCAAAAACCAATACAATTTTCTCACTTTTCTATAAATACAATGGAGCTCAAGAGCAATTTGTCTTGAAAAATAATCCGTCAAATACAAGTGAACAAATTTTAGTAAAAGGTAAACAAGAAGCTTTTAACTGGATAGATGCGTCAATAAGACAAAGTTTTTGGAACAAAAAACTTAGTTTAACAATTGGTGCAAGAAATCTTTTTGATGTAAAGTATTTGAACAGTTCATCTGGAAATGATGGTGCGCATAGCCAAGGTTCTACAAGTATTTTGTATGGATATGGACGTTCGTATTTTGCTAAACTTACCTTCAATTTAGGAATTAATTAATCAAAAAATCATGAAAAAAATATTTATATATATCCTATTGTTTAGTCTTTCTTTTTTGTGGTCATGTAATGATGAAAACAATCCAATTGGACAAGATTTTGTTGTTGCTTTTAAGGATGCAAGCATCGATTTTAGTAAGATTGATAATGAGAAAACAATAAATCTAATTTATTCTAAAGTTGCAGAACAAGATGGACAAATTCATATTAAAATAACCGAAGATAAAGCTACTTATAATGTTGATTATTCAACTTCTGTTGCAGTTACAAATCAAGAAATTATTATACCAATCAAAAAAGGTGAAACGTCAACAAGTTTTACGTTTAAGAATTTGATTTATCCATTTGATCGTTCTGATAAAACGATTCAGTTTGAAATTACAAAAATTGATTATCCATCAGCGATTATTCAAGGATATTCGTCAACAAAAATCTCTTTCGAAAATTCGATTGGAGGAACAATGGATGTGGAAATTGGCGGACCAAATGAGCAATATCAAGTTTATGTAGACTTAAGTAAAGGAACGCAAACAAAGGTAAAAAGAGATTCTTGGGATTTAGGGTTTTATAATGGAACAAATTTCCGCGTGATGTTAAATACTTCTATTTATATGGCGGTAAAAGCGTTGGACGAAACCGATTTGTCGAAAGTAACAAAAGCATCGGTTGGGAAATTAATCAACGAAGTTGCGGTAGGTACATTTACAGATTCGAACAAAGAATATGTTGACGATCCTGCTGGAGATATTTTGAAAACAGCGATTGGGGAAATTAAAGAGTCGGATAATCCAGTTTATTTACTGAATTTGGGTTACGAAGTGGGAACTTCAACGCCTGCGGTTGGTTCGGCAGCTGTTGCTGGAAATTCGCGCGGTTGGAAAAAAGTGAAATTCATCAAAAAAGACGAGCAATATGTGATGCAATATGCAGATTTGGATGATACGACTTACAAAGAAAAAGTAATTGCAAAAACGACAACGTACAATTTTGTTCACTTCAGTTTTACGACGAATGATCTTGTAAATGTTGAACCTTCAAAATTAGAATGGGATTTAAACTTTACAGTTTTTACTAATCTTATTACAGGAAATGGTTCGTATGGATATTTGGATTATGTGGTCAATAATTTGAAAGCGGGTGCAAAAGCCTATCGTGTAGATGTAACCAATGAAATTACCTACGAAAAATTTAATGAAACGATGATTGATGAAACAAAATTTTTAGACGATCAGCGTGCAATTGGTGATTCTTGGCGACAAGTTACTGCACCTCAAAAATTATTTTCGGATCGATTTTATATCATCAAAGATGCAGAAAATAATTATTACAAAATTAAAATGTTAGCTTTTCTGAATGCTTCTGGTGTGAGAGGTTATCCAAAATTTGAATATAAACTTATCAAATAAATTTATCATAAACATACTCATTATTAGTGGTTAGAATGCGTCAATCCGAGTCATACGGGTCAGAGTGTAATCTCTCGGATTGACTGTTCTAATTCTGATTAACAATTAAAAAATTATTATATCATGAAAAACAAATTTACACTTTTAGCATCAATCATTCTAACATCTGTTGTAATAAATGCTCAAACCATAAAAGGCGAAGTTACTATGGGTGCTGGTTATACAAATGATGTTTATTACGGATTGGCAGACCAATCGACGAATTCTGTAAATAGAAACGATTGGGAGATATCATTTTATCGAAAATCGAATATGTCTACAGGAATTAGAGTAAACGATGGCGCAGGGATAGAAGTTTACGAAGCGTCGAATGATGTCTCAAAATGGAATAGTATTGATGTTGCTAATTTATCTACGTGGACAGCTTTGTACAATTCGGACACAGATTGGCAAAAAGGCGCTTTCAATAATGGTTCTGCGACATATGGTTGGGGTAATTATAGTATTGCAAATCATTACGTAAATGGTTCAATCATTTTTGTATTGAAATATGCAACAGGAGAATATGTGAAATTGAAAATAGATAATTTTGCAGCTCCTTTAGGCGAATATAATTTTACGTATTCTAAATTGACAAATGGAACTTGGTCGGCTGATACAAAAGTAAATCTTGCGCATAAAACCAATCCAACAAATTTGTTCAATTATTATAGTTTATTGACTGATAAAGCAGTTACACCAGAGCCAGACCAAAGTAAATGGGATTTGAAATTTACAAAATATGTTACACCACTTACAACGAATGAGGGTGATGTTGTGATGTATACGGTAACGGGAGTTTTGCAAAGTGATTTGATCAAAGTGGCGAAAACAGAATCTGGAAATCCTACTGATGATATGGCTTATGTAGCAGATATTAATGCAGTTGGATATAATTGGAAAACCTTATCGGGTTGGTCTTATGTAGTGAATCCTACGAATCATTTTATCAAAAATACATCTACAAATCAGATTTATAAATTGGTTTTCAAAACGTTTGAAGGATCTTCTACAGGAAAAATAACATTCGATTACGAAAATGTAACAGCTAATTTAGGAACAACAGAATTAGCCAAAACGAAGTTTGATATTTATACCGCTTCTCAACCGAAAACAATTGGTTTGGTGTACAATTCGCAAGAAGCGAAATCGTCTCCATTAAATATTCAAATTTATGCGATAAATGGACAATTGGTGCATCAGGAAAGCTATCAACCAACTTCATCATTTACAAATAAAACAATACAATTAAGTAAACTTTCGGCTGGAATTTACATCGTAAAAATACAATCTGCCGATAAAGTTGAAACGAAAAAAATAGTTTTGAAATAAAGTTTTGAGTACTTTATTTGTCTCTTTGTGTGAGGTCGTCTGGAAAGACGACCTTTTTTATTAGAGTTGGATGTATATAACTTCGTAGGCATTCTTCCAAAGTAAGTCTGTTTATCCTTACCCGAGTCCTCGGTTTATTACAAACATAGTTGTTTTACTTTACCTGAGTCCTCGGTTTATTATAAACATAGTTGTTTTACCTTACCTGAGTCCTCGGTTTATTATAAACATAGTTGTTTTACTTTACCTGAGTCCTCGGTTTATTATAAACATAGTTGTTTTACCTTACCTGAGTCCTCGGTTTATTATAAACACAGTTGTTTTATCTTACCCGAGTCCTTGGTTTATTATAAACAAGTCTGTTTTTAATTGTTTGTACATTGATAATTATAAAATCAACCTTTACTTTTTACTTTGTGGATATCTTATGATAGATACGCTACTATTTATACAAAGCATATCTATATAGAAAAAGGAAAATAATAAAAAACCCGATTAACATTTTCTATTAATCGGGTAAAATTTAGTGTGAAATATAAGATTTGGTTAGATTCTTCTTAATTCAATTCAGCAACAATTTCGCGCCATTGCTCCAATTCAGGAATACCTGGTTTTCTTTTCCCAAAGAATTGAACAATAATTTCTCCTTTATCGTTAAATACCTCAATCGCTGTTACGATACCGTCTTCAGTAGGTTTTCTAACAATCCAAGTCGAGGCAATTTTTGACATATCCAAGTGCATATTAAAATCTGGATCCAAAATATTGAACCAGTTTTCGTGCCACATCGTACGTTTAATTTCACCTGTATGAATCTGAATATTTCCTTTGTTTCCTGTGAAAACCATGATTGGTGTTTGCAATTCGGCAGATTTTTCTAAGAATTGAACAATTGCTTCATTTGAAATTTGTTTTGCATGATAATCTGTTGGAGCCAAACGCAATGCTTGTGTACGTGTAACGCCGAATTTGCGCAACATCATAAAGAAATTATGCGTGTCTTTCAACTCAACCCAAGCTTGTTGAAAACCTTCAACATCAATTTCGTTATCAGGCTTTTCTGTAACTTTATTTTCGATGATTTCTGTTGTAGGAATTGTTTGTTGGTCTTCGTTTTTGTATTTCTCAACCAATGCATCAAACGCTTCTACATTACTTTGCGGAACTAAATATATTTTGTGAATTGCTTCGCCATCTTTTCCGAAAAATTGTAAACTTTTGCGTTCTCCATGTTCAGATTTCTCTACAACTGCAAAAGTGGTTTTCCAGTGATTCAAGAAAATTCGCATATCAATATCTTCCCCAACAAAAAGTTGTGCGTGAGGTGAAGAAAAATCAGGATTTAGGTAAATACCTTTGCGTTCGTGTACACATTCGTTGTTGCGCGTCAAAGCCATCACTTTTCCAAGTGATTCTATTTCTTGTAAAATCGCAGCAAATTCAGGTTTTAATTTTGTGACATTATCGCCTAATTGTGTTGCTAAAAGTTCCATTTCGCTAACGCTAAGTTCTTTCGCTGCGTTACGTATTCTAATTTTAGGTTGATTTGCTTTCAAATCTTTCCATTGTTGTTTTAAATCTGTAAGTGTGTTCATTGTAATTGTTTTTTTACCGAATAAAATAAGTGGTTTTTGGTCGATTGGATTTTTACAAATGGTACAAGGAAATCTATAAATTTTGGAAATGATTTCTGGTTGGAAAACCTTTTCTGGACTATCTTGATAAACAATTTTTCCTTTGTTCATTAAGATCACTTCATCAGCAAACTGAGAAGCCAAATTAAGGTCGTGCATCACCAAAATTACTAGGTTTCCTTTTTGTTTAAAATCATTTAGAATTTCTAACAAATTAAATTGATGAGAAATGTCCAAATTATTCAAAGGTTCGTCTAATAATAGTAGTTTTTGATTGACTTCATTTTCCAATTGCACAAAAACGCGCGCCAAATGTACACGCTGTTTTTCGCCACCAGAAAGATGAATGTAATCCCTGTCTTTTAAATGATTGATATCGGTTTTGGTCATCCAATAATCAACTGAATTGATGTCTTGTTGTTGAGGTGAATTTTGGAAATATGGATAACGTCCCATCAATACAACTTCCTTCACTGTAAGCGGAATATCAGTTGGTTGATGTTGCGAAAACTTTGCTTTATGTTGCGGTAAATCTTCTTTTTTCCAATTTTTTAAGGCAATATCTTTTAGTCGAATTAGGTTAGCATTTGGTTCAATTTCATTTGCGATATAGCTTAGTAAAGATGACTTTCCTGCACCATTAGGTCCAACGATTGCAATCATTTTTCCTGCTTTTGCATCAAACGAAATCGTATCTAAAATCTTGAATGATTTGTGTTGATAATTAATATTTTCTACCGCTAACATTACAACGATTTTTTATAATTCATTAAAATTGAAATAAAAACTGGCGCGCCCATTAACGAAGTTAAAATACCGATTGGAATTTCGGATGGAGCAACCAATGTTCGACTGATTGTATCTGCAACAATGACTAAAATTGCACCTAAAAATGCAGATAAAGGAAGAATGATAACATAATTCGATTTGAAGATTAAACGTAAAATATACGGAACGATTAATCCTACAAATCCGATTGTTCCTGTAAAAGAAACAATTGTACCAACCAATAAAGCTGAAAAAACGATGATTTGTTTTTTTGTTTTCTCGACATTAATTCCCAAATGTTCAGCATCTTTTTCGCCCAACATCATCGCGTTTAATATTTTTCCTTTTCCAATTAAAAAGTAAAAACTGATGCTAATAACAATTCCTAAAATTAAGATTTTGTCCCAGTTAGCACTTGCAATGCTACCTAATGTCCAAAATGTTAGATTGCGTAATTCTTCTTCTGTAGATAGATATGTTAAAAGTCCTGTTGCAGAACCGCAAAGCGCAGAAATTGCAACACCAGCCAATAACAAAATGGTGATATTTGTTTTTTGATGATGCGAAGAAATTTTATACACAAAAACTGTGGAACACATAGCGCCGACAAATGCCATCAAACTAAGCAATGAGTAATGGATAATTTCTGGAACAAAATCTTTGATATATCCTCCCAAAACAATCGTAATTGCAGCAAATAAAATACTTCCTGATGTAATCCCAATCAAGTCTGGAGATGCCAATGGATTTTTGAAAATACCTTGTAGACAAGTTCCTGCAACTGCCAAACCAGCACCTACCAAAATAGACATAATAATACGTGGTAATCGTAAATCGAAAAGCACATAATAATCGCTGTCGTTGATAGCAGTTCTATTGGTAATCGCTTTATTGATGATGGATAGGATGGATTCGTTAAATTGATAAACACCCAAGAATAATGCAAGAATTGCAAGACCAAAGATGCTTAAACTTAACAAAGAAAGATGTATTCTGATTTGCGGATACATATTGTTTTAGACTTTTTTATTTTTGAAGTAATTGATTTAATTGCGCTGCTGCTTGCCCGACACGTGGTCCAAATCCAGAAACCAATTGACCATCCATCGCGATGATTTTTTTGTTTTTTCCTGCATTTGTAGAAGCTACACCTTCTAATTTTAATACGCCGTCAACGCCACCAATACTTTCTAAGCCTTTGTCAAACATCAAAATATAATCAGGATTTGATTTTACAACTGCTTCTGGTGTTAATGGTTTGAAATCTTCAAATTCTGTAATGGCATTTTGTCCACCAGCAATTCCAATAATTTTTTCCATTGGTGTGTTTGTTCCAGCAACCATCAAATTTCCTGCTCCACGAGCGTAAATGAACAATACTTTTGGTTTTGTAGCCAAAGGTTTTACAGCTTTTAAATCTGTATCAATTTTAGTAGTAATAGCATCAAAATCTTGTTTATTTAGAGAAGTTGCAACCGTTTTTACTAACTCTTTCGTTCCTTCAACTGAATAATCTTGTTTTACAATTTCAGTCTGAATTCCAGCATTTTTTAGTTGTGCAATTTGTTCTGGATTCAAGTCTTTATCCGTTGCATATACTTTTGTTGGTTTCAAAGCCAATAAAGCCTCGATTGACAAAGAACGAGTATGTCCCAAATCTGTCGCTTTTTCCTTTACAGAAGTAGGGTAAGTACTTGTTACATCAACACCAACAAGGTTATTTTCTTCTCCTAAATCAGCTAAAATTTCAGTAATCGCTCCATTTAAAGAAACAATTTTTTCTTTCGAAATAGTATTCTCTGTTTTTACTTCTTCAGTCGATTCATTTTTTGCTTCTTTATTCGTGCAGCTTGCTAATAGCGCTAAGATTGCAGTAGAAATAAATAGTTTTTTCATTATTATTTGTATTAAGTCTAAATTAAAATACAAATATTAGGAAAAAGATTTAGTTAGGCAATATTTATTTAGAATAATTTAAAATAAATATTGTGATTATAGATAACTGATTAATTGATAATGATTTTATTTGAAGGTTTGTTGCTAACAAAAAAAAGAATGTGATGTTGAAACGAGTTCAACATGGCGATGATTTGTTTTAAATAAATGAATATTTCCTCTCTTGAAAGGTGATAAGTGGAGCGTAAACAATAATTATTAAAGTACCTAAACTTTTAAAATTCCTCTAAAACAACGAGCTGCATAATAAGATTGTGCGCCGTTGTGATAAATAAAAACAGTTCCGTAACGATAATCGCCAAATATAGCACCGCCTAATTCTCTAATTTTTTCAGGTGTTTTTAACCAACTTGAGGTTTTTTGATCGACAATTTCTACAGCTTGCAAGAAACGATATTCTTCTTCGGTCAATAATTCAATTTTCATGCTTTTTGCAACATCTATCGCATTATTTTTTGGTTGATGTTCTTTGCGAGACGTCTGTCCTTCGTAATCATACGCCAAACTTCTACGCTCTTTCGGACTTTCTGCCGAACAATCTACAATATAATACTCGTCTGTTTTATCCTCATAAAAAATAACATCAGGTTCACCACCAGTGATTTCCATTTGATGCAAAGACCAAATTTTTTCAGGTTGATTAATGATTTTCTCTTCAATTTTTAGCCAATCCAAATCTTGATGTCTGTGCATATTTTTCTCAAAACGCTCTTTCAAAATTTGAATGCAGTTATTTTGTTCTGACGGAGTTAGTTCTTTTTGAGGCATTTATTTATTTTTTGATTTTTCTTGTAATATTTGAATGGCACCACTAGCCGAATTAAGAGATAATTGAACGTAAATATTATCTCCTTTCGCACTTCTAATGGCATAAACTCTTACAGGTTCGTTCCAATAATCAATAGAACCTTCTTCGCCTAAAGTTTTATCATTATTGTTAAGATAGTCAGTTTGTTCATTTGTCAACTTTCCATTAAAAATTAAAACACCACCAAGTTTTTTTATATTATCATCAAAGTTTTGAGTAATTTCTTCAACAGACCAATCTTTTGTATCATTATCTTTTTTGCTTAAAAATGCTTTAAAAGTTTTACCAGTTAATTTGACAAAATCATTTTTCTTACCAATAGGGAAATAGATTTCACCAGTTTCATTTTCTAATGGAGAGTTAGTAAATTTCACATTTTCAGGAATTCCAATATGTGGAAATTCTCCAAATTCACTGAAGTTTACATTAGAAACTGGAATGTTTTCTATATTAAATGAATCAGAATTATGATCTGTTTCATTTTTGACTTGTTTATTCGTATTTGTAATTTCTTCTTTTTTTGAACATGAAAAAATAGAACATAAACTTATTGTAAGAATAAATGTTAGAGTTTTGGTAGCTTTCATTTTAAGTGATTTTATTATTATCAAATATATTCAAAAAACAGATGATTTTGGTAATTCATTTATCAAGAATAGGTTAATGAAAAATGATTAATCTGAAAATTATATATATCATCTTCCAAATTGTATAATCTTTTGAAATGAAGTTGTACGAAATTTGTAACATAAGATTTTGTAAATTTAAGTGGATTAAATCGCTCAATTTCGAAGAATATATTATGGAAAATACAAGTAAATTATTTATAAAAAATATGGTTTGTCATCGCTGTAAAGTAGTGGTTGGACGAATTTTGAAGATGAATAACATCGAAACAAATCATATCGAATTGGGAGAAGTTGAATTGAAAAATCCGATTGATGCTGATCAATTAGAATTGGTTCGAAATGAATTGGAAGAAGTTGGTTTTGAATTAATCGATGATAAACGCAGTAAGTTGATTGAACAAATCAAAACATTGATTATTCAATTGGTTCATCAAGAAAATAACGAACTGAAAGTCAATTTATCTGATTATTTGAGCGAACAAACGAAGTTAGATTATAAATATATTTCGAATCTTTTTTCGGAAATGGAAGGGCAAACAATTGAGAAATATTTTATTCAACAAAAGATAGAAAAAGTCAAAGAATTAATGATTTATGATGAATTATCGTTGAGTGAAATAGCATTTCAATTGAATTATTCGAGTGTAGCACATCTTAGTGCACAATTCAAAAAAGTAACTGGTTTAACGCCTTCTGTTTTTAAACAATTGAGCAAACATACGCGTCGACCAATTGATAAAATCTAAATTAAAAATCATGAAAAAGTATAGTTTTTTAATCATCGGAAGTTTTCTTGCTTTTGCTGCAAATGCACAATTTAAAAATCAAGAAACCAAACAATTTCAAGTGAAAGGAAGTTGTGCAAATGCAAAAGAATTAATTGAAAAAGCAGGAAATCAACCTCGAATTTCGAAAGTAGATTTTGACACAACGACTCAAACAGCTTCGATTTCATATAATAAAGCAAAAACAAATTCGAACGAAATCTTGAAAAATATTGCGCTAGCAGGTTTTGATAACTCAGAGTATATGGCGCCTGATGAAGCTTATGCAAAATTGGAAAAAGATTGTCAATATTCTCGGGATAAAAAAATGTTGATGAACCATCAAGAAATGGATCATTCTACTCATAATCAAACTGAAGCTTCTCAACAAAAAAATCAATTGTCACAAGTTTTTGATACTTACTTTTCGTTGAAAGATGCTTTTGTAAAAGCAAATGAAAGTGAAATTTCGAAACAAATTACAGCATTTACTAAATCAATTTCTACTGTAGAAATGGGTAAACTTTCGCATGAATTGCATATGGTTTGGATGGAAGTTTTGAATGATTTAGAAACAACTTCGAAGCAATTATCGCAAGAAAAAAATATTGAAAAACAACGTACAACTTTTGCAAAATTATCAGCGCGAATGTACAAATTAGCTCAAAAAACAAATCTTGGATATACAGTTTATTATCAAAATTGTCCAATGTTTAACGGCGGTTCGAATTGGTTGAGTAAAGAATCAGATATTAAAAATCCTTTCTACGGAAATATGATGTTGACATGCGGAAGCACAGTTGAAACATTGAAATAATAATTAAAAAATAGAATGAAAATGAAGAATTTAAAGATAGTTTTAGGTGTTTCAATATTAAGTGTTTTTGCATTAATATCTTGTCAAAATAAAACAGAAGAACCAACAGTTACTGTTCATGAAGAACAGATGTCAGATATGATGCAACCTTCGCAAACAACGGCTTACAATGTTGGAGATAAGGTTCCGAATAAGCAAGTTTGTATGGTGAACAATGCATATATGGGCAAAGATCAGTTCGAAGTTCCTTATGATGGAAAAACCTATTATGGATGTTGTAAGATGTGTGTAGAAAGAATTCCGAATGATGAAACTGCGCGTAAAGCAAAAGATCCTTTTACAGGAAAAGAGATTGATAAAGCAAATGCGTATATCGTTTTGAAAGATCAGCAAGGAAATGTTGATTATTTCGAAAACGAGGAGAATTATAAGAAGTTTAGTCAGTTATAATAAATCATTCACATGAGGAAATTACTTTTTTTACTTTTAGTTCCTTCGACGATTGCTTTACAGGCTCAAAAACGTGTAGAATATGATTTATATGTACGTGATACTATTGTTAATTTTTCTGGAAAAGAGAAAAGAGCAATCTCAGTAAATGGTCAAATTCCGATGCCTACTTTAGAGTTTACGGAAGGCGATACAGCGGTAATTCGAGTACATAATAAATTGAATGAAGATACTTCGTTGCATTGGCACGGCGTGTGGTTGCCGAATAAGGAAGATGGAGTTCCGATGTTGACGCAGATGGGAATCAAACCTGGTGAAACGTACACGTATTCATTTCCGATTATTCAGAACGGAACGCATTGGTACCACAGTCATTCGGGGTATCAAGAACAAATCGGGATGTACGGTTCGATGATTTTGAAGAAACGCGAAAACGATCCAACTTTCCGAAAAGGAATTGATGATTTACCTACAATTCCTGTGATGTTGAGCGAATGGACTGATTTGAAACCTGAAAATATTCAGCGAATGTTGCACAATGCAAACGATTGGGCGGGAATCAAAAAAGGTTCTACGCAAAGTTATGCTGAAGCAATTCGTGAAGGTCATTTCAAAACAAAAATTACCAGCGAATGGAAACGTATGCTGGCAATGGATGTAAGCGATGTTTATTACGAAAAATTCTTGATAAATGCGCAGAATGAAAGTCAACTGAAACAATTCAAAGCTGGTGATAAAGTACGTTTACGAATTTCGAACGGTGGTGCATCCACTTATTTTTGGTTGCGTTATGCAGGTGGCAAAATTACGGTTGTAGCAAATGATGGAAATGACGTAGAACCTTTAGAGGTTGATCGTTTGATTATTGGCGTTTCCGAAACCTATGATGTGGTGGTGACGGTTCCTGAAGGTGGTTTGTCGTATGAATTTCAGGCAACTTCTGAGGATAGAACGGGTTCGGCTTCGTTGTTCATTGGTGAAGGAAAGAAACAATTGATGGAACCACTTCAGAAATTGAAGTATTTTGAAGGAATGAAGATGATGAACGACATGATGAATATGAACGGAACAATGAACGATATGGGAATGAAAATGAGCTTACAGCAAATGGACATGAACACTGTGATGTATCCTGAAATTTCTGGCGAAGCGAAAAAGAAATCTAAAAAATCAAAGAAAGATTCTGTTGAAAATCATTCAGAAATGGTTGAAATGGATCATTCTTCGCATGGAAATACATCCTCAAACATTACCACTTTAAATTATGGAATGCTGAAAGCGCCTGAAAACACAACACTTCCGAAAGATGCTCCAATAAAAGAAATGCGTTTCGAATTAACAGGAAATATGAATCGTTATGTGTGGAGTATGGATAACAAAGTGTTTTCGGAATCGGATAAAATTCTAGTGAAAAAAGGTGAAATTCTGCGTATTACCTTGTACAACAACTCGATGATGCGTCACCCGATGCATTTACATGGTTTCGATTTTCGTGTCATTAATAAAAATGGTGAATATTCTCCGTTGAAAAACGTGTTGGATATTATGCCAATGGAAACAAATGTCATCGAATTTGAGGCAAATACAGAAGGTGATTGGTTTTTCCATTGTCATATTTTGTATCACATGATGGGCGGAATGAACCGTGTTTTTGAGGTTGGAGATTATCAAAATCCTAATTTACCAAATAAAAAACATGCCTATAAAATGTTGCAAATGGAAAGTAACATGAAGCATGTTATGGTAGAAAATGATTTCGCTACAAATGGTTTAGATGGTATGTTGATGGTGCAAGATGCACGTTGGGCTTTTACTTCGGAGTGGGGAATTGGTTACAAACCAGAACACGGTTATGAAGTAGAAACACATTTGGGACGTTTTATTGATCGAAATCAATGGTTTCAAGTTTTTGTAGGTTTTGATTGGAATCAACACAAAATGTTAACAGACCACGGAATTGTAGAAAAGAATATTTTTGGTCAAAAAACAGATAGAAACAAAGGATTATTCAGTGCTGGTTTTGTGTATAAATTACCAATGTTAATTGATTTTCAGACCGAAATTTATCATACAGGAAAAGTTCGTTTGCAACTGATGAGAGAGGATATTCCAATTTCAAAACGAGTTCGCGCTGGTTTTATGTGGAATACAGATAAAGAATATATGGGCGAGTTGAGCTATATCTTGAACAGAAATATGCACATCAGAACTCATTACGATAGCGATATGGGATTCGGTGTAGGATTGAGGTTAGTTTATTAGAAATATAAATAGTATAAAACATAAAAAGCTTCGAGAATTTTCTTGAAGCTTTTTGTTTTTAGATGATTGTCCCGTCCTGAAATAGC
>NZ_DDBA01000013.1:0-2963 GCF_002333005.1 Empedobacter sp. UBA2044 | reverse complement strand
GACTTGTAATGCTTTGCATTCATGAATACCTTAAAAATAATAATAAATCATATGAATAACTTTTGATTACTTTTTGATCAAGCAAAAAGTAATATACCGAAGCTTATAAAGCTTCTCCTCTTAATCTCAAATGTTTTTTTATCAAGAAAAAAAATGAATGTAATAAAATAATGAACTACTAATTATCTTCTTGTTATCGTAAATTATGTTCAAAACCTCATCTTTTATGTCATTCTAAACTCAGTTACAGAACCCCGATTACTATGTTTACCGAAATATCGAAGTGCAGAATCTTTGTATCACTTTTTTTCTAATTCTAATCCACTTTTAACAACGAATTTAAAAAACCGTCATTGCTAAAAAGTCGAGCGTCAATTCGGCGTAAAGAGCGTTAAAAATGATTTATGTTCGCATTTCATATGCGAATGTTCTAAAGCATTTAGCGAATAGCCATTATTGACCGACTTGTAAGCATAGACTTGTAATGCTTTGCATTCATGAATACCATAAAATAATAATAAACCATATGAATAACTTTTTGGTTCGTTTTTTCATCAAGGAAAAAATGAATAATCTTAATCATGCCCCTCAACTTTTTGACACTCGCCTCCAAATCATATGACATTTTTATGATCCTTTTTCAAATAATTAATACTTAATACTTAATACATACTACTTTTTACATAATACATTTTACATAATACATTTCACATAATACATTTCACATAATACATTTCACATAATACATCACAACTACTACATTTCACAAATCTAAAATCTCAATTCTCACATCTAAAATCAATCATTCCCCTTCATCACCTACCAATTTCGTTCATGGATAACCATAAATCAACATCTTCAAATCATTCCTCATAATTTCGAACTGTTGCTGAACCAAATCAAATAAAGTTTAATTTAAAATCTATTAAAAATGGGAAAAATTACAGATTCTCTATTGTCGGGTACGCGAGGACGTACAGGACGAATTGTTGTTTCGAATATCGAAGGAAATGAAATTTCTCGTATACGACCACGAAAATCAAACCGTATACCAACACCAAAACAACAAGTCATAAAAGACAGATTCAATTTTGCTGTGCAGTTTATACAAGGGTATAAAGCATTGGCTAAAACCTATTACGGAAAAAGGGCTGGACTAAAATCACCTTATAATCAAGCCATGGCAAATTTATTACAATCTATGCCTTGTAATATGGATACGTTAACCTTTTCTATTGATTATGATGCTATTCAATTCACAAAAGGTAATTTACTCGAACCACAACCTGTAAATATTATTGCAGACGATCCACTATCGGCAACGATTACATGGACCAATAATGCAACAGAACTTGTGGATCAAAATGACACCTTGGTTATATTGTATGTAGAAGATGGGAATACAAAAGCACAATCAACGGTTGTACAAACAACTGTAAAACGCTCCGAAGAATCCTATGTACTCCAATTTCTACCCAAATATCAAGGAACAGATGTACATGTATGGATGAGTTTTTTATCCGTCATAAAGCAAGACGCTGCACCATCTGTTTACTTAGGTCAAGTCACTGTACTTTAATCACTTCCCCTCTACTTTTGGAGGGGATTTTTGTTTATATTATAATTTATTGTATATTAGACAAATACATCTTTACTACAACCATTTTCAATTTTAATTTTTAAGCGTATGAAAATTGAAGTATATGAAGAATATATTAAGTACCTGAACTTTTTTATTCATCGATATGGAGATGTAATCAAGAAAAATGAACCACAAGTCGAGGCAAAACAAGATATCCTAAACAAACAGTATATGCAAATGATTGAATATGCATTTGGTATTATTCAAAAAATCAATTTGTTTGCGATACAAGATTATCAATCACAACTTTTGTTTATTCCGAAATTAATCTTTTACTTCAATGATCTCTGCGAATGTCCATGTCCCCCAACCTTATCAATAGATTTTAATGTTGACATAGAAGCACTTTACAAACTTTTAAAAAACAACACACAAATCACTTATAATCAAAACCAATATTTTCCTTTTCTTATTGATATTTCAGGTTTATCACACGGCTACCACCATCTCGCTGGTTTTGTTCACCGTCACAAACAAAATCAATTTGCGTATTATTGTGTTTCGATCCAAGTCAAAAGCCAAGAATTGAAAGGAAACTGGAAAAAATTTTATCATATTCCCATTCAAAAACTCAAGTTAATTTACAAAGAATGCCTGCAAAAGAACCAAACACTTTATGCCTTTGCAACAGATACCGAATTTACTTACTATGAAATTCAGAAAGGATTCAACTACTATTTCAACTGCTCCTTTTCGGAATACGAACAAAAATTAAAAATGTTGAAAGCCTTAGAATTGATTATGTTTACCAATGCTCCATTCAAAGATATTACCATTCAAAGTGGTTTCTCCACTTATACTACCTTAAAACGTACATTTGCGAAACACCAAATTCCTTTAAAAGAAATCCCTCGATTAATTGTCTAAACTATCGAAGTACAGTCACATCTCACGGTCTTCTCGATGTTCGATGAGTTTATAGGTTAACGGTCTTGGTATAAGTTTTACGCTTAACGTTTTACGTATTTTTTTTTAGTTTTACGTGACACGTATTAAGTTCTACGTTTTTATTTTTATTCTTATTAATATTCAAATCCTTTTTTAACAAAGAATTTATAAACCGTCATTGCTGAAAAGTAGAGTTTCAATTCGGCGTAGTGAGCGATATGTTTACGTAATAAGTTTTACGTTTAACGTTTTACGTTTTCATCCTTTTTCAATATTCAAATCCACTTTTTATAACATTTGAGATTAAAAATTCTTTAATGTCACTTTTTTATTCATTCCTTATCTATTTTAATTAATTGCATTCATATGCCCTTCGGGGAACAGACTAAAAAGTAACCAAAAAGTCAAGGCCGTAAACCTCTCTACTAAAAAT
>NZ_DDBA01000071.1:0-4628 GCF_002333005.1 Empedobacter sp. UBA2044 | reverse complement strand
CGCTATTTCAGGACGGGACAGTGCTTAAAAATGAATCATCCCGAGTATTTAGCTTTTGCTTTACCAGCTTTTTTTCTTTTTTTATGGCTTGAATATGTGGTTGTTAAAAAGAAAAAATTAAAGAATATCTATAAATATGAAAGTTCAGTTTCTAATATTTCAATAGGAATTGCAGAACGATTATTGAATCTTTTTATTACGGTAAGTTTTTACAATTTGTATGTTTGGATTTACGAAAATTATCGTCTTTTAGATATTTCAAATGCTTGGTGGATTTGGGTTGTGATGCTTTTAGCAACAGATTTTGTTTGGTATTGGTATCATCGTTTGGGGCATGAAGTCAATATTTTTTGGGGAGCCCATATTGTGCATCATCAATCCGAAGAATTCAATTTTACGGTTGCAGCTCGTATCACGACTTTGCAAGCAATTGTTCGCAATGTTTTTTGGTGTATTTTGCCTTTTATTGGTTTTCATCCAAATTTAGTGATGACGATTTTGGTGGTTCATGGCGTGTATTCTTTTTTTACGCATACGCAGATTTTGGAGAAACAAAAATGGCTTGAATATATTTTTATAACACCTTCTCTTCATGGTGTTCATCATGCTTCTGACGAAAAATATTTGGACAAAAATTATGGAGATGTATTTGTTTTTTGGGACAAATTATTTGGTACTTTTCAGAAAGAAGAAGAAAAACCAAGATATGGATTAACTCATCCTATCAATAGTTACAGTTTTTTGTGGCAACATTTTCATTATTATTTAGAGTTGTACGAGGCTGCTCGAAGAAAATCATCTATTAAAGAAAAATTGACAATATATTTTGGTAGTCCAGCGGTTATGGATCAGGAAATAAGACCAATTATTGAAAAGAAATGGGTGTCTAAGAATAAAGGGAATAGTTATCATTTCAAATACAAAGGTTATATTAATTTACAATTGATTTTATCGTTTGTCGCGATGAGTATTCTAACATATTATTTTGATCAATTTGATAATTTAACCAAAGGTTTCTTCGTTGTATTTGTCTTGATAACATTAATAAATATTGGTGCACAATTAGAACAAAAAAGATGGGTACCTTATTTAGAACATATTAGATTTTTAGTGTTTTGCAGCTTTTTTATCATTCAATCTCACAATTATTTCTTGCTGATTTTACCTTTCATATTCGTTTTTATCATCGAAAAGATGTTTAATTTTAGCAATTGGTATCAAAAAAGTATTTTAAAGATTATATAAATGATAATTTAGGTCTTATTGTTTCGTTTAGATTAGGCGGTTAAAAACGAGTTCATTATTTTTACCAAACTAAAAAAAATATAATGATAGTTTCTAAACTTTTTAACCAATTTTTTCATAGCCAGACTTCGGGCGGAATTTTATTGATTTTCTGTACTGCGTTTTCTTTATTATTAGCCAATTCACCAATTGCAGAATCTTATGATGCGATTTGGTTAACAGATATGTTTGGGCATTCTTTTGCACATTGGATTAATGATGGTTTGATGGCTATTTTCTTTTTCTTGATTGGTTTAGAATTAAAACGCGAAGTTTTTGTAGGAGAATTGTCGGATACTAAAAAAGCAATTTTACCTGTTTTTGCAGCTTTGGGAGGAATGTTAATTCCTGCATTTATTTTCTTTTTGACGAATAAAGGAACGGATACTATTCATGGTTTTGGAATTCCGATGGCGACAGATATTGCTTTTGCTGTTGCTATTATAACAATGTTAGGAAATAGAGTTCCATTGTCACTTAAAGTATTTTTAACAGCTTTAGCCGTGATTGACGATTTAGGAGCAATTGTCGTTATTGCATTATTTTACCCAAATCCAGAATTACCTTTAGATTTTACACAATTCGGAATTGCAATTGCTATTTTGTTAGGTCTTTTCGCTTTAAATAAATTAAAAGTAAAATCAATGATTCCTTATATTATTGGAGGGATTGCTGTTTGGTGGTTTATGTTGCATTCGGGTATTCATGCTACAATTGCGGGAGTTTTGGTTGCATTTACAATTCCATTTGATAAGGACGATTCTAAATCACTTTCAGCTAAAATGGAGCATGCTTTACATATTCCAGTAGCATTTATTATTCTACCATTATTTGCTTTGGCAAATACTGCAATTACGATAGATGGTGGAGGATTAGCGCATTTTAGTATTCCTTTAGCTTCGGGTATTTTCTTAGGATTAGTTGTAGGAAAACCAGTCGGAATTACATTATTTACATGGATTGCAGTAAAATTTGGTTTATGTGAATTACCTACAGCAGTCAATTTTAAACGAGTTTTTGGCGTCGGAATTTTAGGAGGAATTGGATTTACAATGTCCATTTTCGTTTCGATGTTAGCTTTCAAAGACCCAAGCTATATAAATGAAGCGAAATTGATGATTTTAGTCGCTTCGTTAACAGCTGCTATTGTTGGATTTATTGTTTTAAAAATATTATTAACTACAAAACAAGATTATTCAGATTAAGAATAGTCAATTCATAAATAATAGAATCGAATTTTTCTTCGGAGAAATTCGATTTTTTTTTGAAGATGATTCCGTAACTTCGTGTAAAATTTTTGAATAAATGAGAACGTATCAAGAAACAATCGATTGGTTGTTTACAAATTTACCAATGTTTCAACGTGTTGGAGCATCAGCAATGAAAGCAGATTTAACAAATATTACAGCGTTATGCGAGTATTTGGGAAATCCTCAAACTAAGTTTAAAACGGTTCATATTGCAGGGACAAATGGTAAAGGAAGTACGTCTCATATGTTGGCCTCTATTTTTCAGGAAGCAGGTTATAAAACAGGTTTGACAACTTCTCCACATCTCAAAGATTTTCGTGAACGAATACGTGTAAATGGAGAAATGGCTGATGAAGAATTTGTGATTGATTTTGTGAATAAGCATGAGCAAAAAATAATTGATCAAAAAGCATCTTTTTTTGAAATTGCAATTGCGATGGCTTTCGAATATTTTGCACAACAGAAAGTTGATATCGCGATTATAGAAACTGGTTTGGGCGGACGATTAGATTCAACGAATATTATTTTACCAGAACTTTCTGTGATTACGAACATTGGTTTAGATCATACACAATTTTTGGGTGATACATTGGACAAAATTGCATTTGAAAAAGCTGGTATCATAAAACCAAATACAGCGGTTGTAATTGGTGAAACAACAGCAGAGACAAAAACAATTTTTGAACAAGTAGCGAAAGATAGAAATGCAAAAATCATTTTTGCTGAAGAAAAACATTTTCAAGATTTAGCTTCAGATTTGAAAGGGTCTTATCAAATCAAAAATAAACGTACCGTTTTAACCGCTATTGAACAATTGCAAAAACAAGGTTGGGCAGTCTCTCCTGAAAATATTACGAATGGCTTATTGAATGTTGTAAAGAATACAAATTTGCGCGGACGTTGGGATATTTTAGGACAACACCCATTAATTGTTGCTGATACTGCGCATAATCCACATGGTTTAGCAGAGGTTTCAAAACAAATAAATGAGCAAGCTTATAATCAATTGCATTTGGTTTTAGGATTTGTGAATGATAAAGATGTTTTATCTATTTTAAATTTCTTTCCTAAAAAAGCAACTTATTATTTATGTCAACCAGATGTTCCTCGAAAATATGATATTGACGACTTGTATAAAATAATTCCAGAAGATATTACCGATAAACACTTTTTTGATACAGTAGAAAAGGCATTAATTGCTGCAAAATTAAATGCAACAGAAAATGACATGATTTACGTTGGGGGTAGCACTTTTGTTGTAGCTGGGGTTATTTAATTCTAGAGTATAAATAAAAGATTGATTAGCATAACAACGATAACAATAATTACTATCAACTAAAAAAGGAGAACATGAAGTTCTCCTTTTTTAGTTCTGTCACTCCTATTTTATAAAAGAGCTTCTTTATAGAAACTTAATTATGATGTCATACTAAACTTGTTTCAACATTGCATCTATTATATATTAACTATATTGAATAATCCATTCTCGCTTTGCGACAATCTCCCGAGTAGTTAACTATAAAGTATCCGTTTTTCTTTTCTTTTTGGTAAGAAAAGCAAAACGTCTAATCATTTTCTGCGTTAAAAACGGGTTTTTCTCGTCAAAAACCTCGTATCTCACTTCTCATATCTAAAAAAAACAAAAAATATTTTCCATTGTACCAGCGACTTAAGGAAAGAATGTAAAATAAAAGTAAAATTGGTTTGGAAAAACGAATAATGCAGGCGTATATTTGCAACCGCAATACGAAAGACGAGTAGTATTGTAGTTGACATAAGGACTTATATAGCGACAAAAATTATTTAAAAATAAATTTGCGAGTTTAGAAATAAGCATTACCTTTGCAATCCGATTCCGAAAGGGGGGTTGGGAGTAAAAGTAAGAATTGACTTATTGAAATAAAAGCTTTAAAATTTATCAAAATAAATTTTGTTAGTTAAAAAATAAGTATTACCTTTGCAACCGCAAATACCGAGAGGGTTTGCTAAGATGAGAAGTTCATTTGAAATTATAAAATATACAGAAGAAAAAAATAGCCGAATAAAACGAAGTCAATCCTTTAATAATAGAGTTATAGGAAATTCGAAGTTGTA